>CAJXMQ010000091.1 GCA_913056225.1 uncultured Micrococcales bacterium
TCATTGAAGAAAAGTTTGATTTTTATGGTCGGGTGCTAACTGGGGCCGAGCAAAACCGAGCTCGTTGGAAGCGCGGGGTTAGCTTGGTTGAATCAGGCATGGGAGAGGCTGTTGGTCAGCTCTATGTTGAAAGACACTTCAAACCAGAGGCCAAACAGCAGATGGATCGATTGGTTTCGTATCTAATCGAGGCTTATCAGCAAAGCATTGAGCAGCTGGACTGGATGACCGATGAGACCAAGCAGAGAGCCTTGGAAAAACTCTCCAAGTTCAATCCAAAGATTGGCTACCCAGAGAAGTGGAAAGACTACAGCTCAATCAAAATAACTCGCGATGACCTGGTTGAAAACGTCAGGCAGCTGAATATCTGGGAATTTGAATTCGAGGCCAAAAAGATTGGCTCGCCGGTTGATCGTGACGAATGGCACATGTCACCACAAACTGTGAATGCCTATTTCAACCCAGGCTTCAACGAAATCGTCTTCCCAGCAGCGATTCTGCAACCACCGTTTTTCTCACCCGATGTTGACCCAGCGATCAACTTTGGTGGCATTGGCGCAGTCATTGGTCATGAAATCGGTCACGGCTTTGATGATCAGGGCTCTAAATATGACGGTGACGGAAGGCTGGTTTCATGGTGGACAGAGATCGACCGTGAGGCATTTGAGGCTCGCACCGGAAAACTCATCGAGCAATACAACTCACTTTCACCCAAGCAGTTGGCTGATGAGCATGTTGTCAATGGAGAGTTCACGATTGGTGAAAATATCGGTGACCTGGGTGGATTGGGAATCGCTTGGAAGGCCTATCTTCTAAGTCTGGAAGGCGCAGAGGCTCCCGCGGTAGATGGCATGAGTGCTGCTGAGAGGTTTTTCATCTCATGGGCTCAGTGCTGGCAAAGCAAGGCCCGAGACGAGATCGCAATCCAGTTACTTTCTGTTGACCCACACTCACCAGCTGAGTTCAGGTGCAATCAGGTAGTCAGAAATCTTGATTTGTTTCATGAGACATTTGAGA
This sequence comes from uncultured Micrococcales bacterium, assembly GCA_913056225.1. Classification (GTDB taxonomy): domain Bacteria; phylum Actinomycetota; class Actinomycetes; order Actinomycetales; family Microbacteriaceae; genus CAJXVY01. Next base: position 1,018 of record CAJXMQ010000091.1, read on the forward strand.
CAAAACCGGGGGATGAGCTGTATCTTGAGCCTGAGCAACGCGTAACCATCTGGTAGGAATCGAATGAAACTCTGGCTAAGAATCCTGTGGATTTATCTGACTTATAGATCCCGTTCAAAACTTTCAATTGAGCAGGTTTCCAAGGTGGACCTGAGGGTTATGCCCAATGACCTAGACACCTACGGGCATGTCAACAACGGTGTTTATTTAACACTTATGGACCTAGGTCGATTGGACCAGGGCCTAAGAACAGGCATCTGGCAGGACTGGAAAAAGCGTGGCTGGTATCCGGTGGTGGTGAACGCAACCATCAGCTTTAGAAAATCTCTTAAGCCTTGGCAGAAATACACCTTGGAAACCAAGGTGGTTGGCTGGGATGACATTGCCTATTTCATCGAGCAGCGATTTGTTGCAAATGGCGAGATTTATGCCAGAGCAATCATGCGCGGAAGATTTCTCAAGCGCTCCTGGGGAACTGTCACACCAGATGAGGTGATGCATGCCCACGGCGGTTGGCCAGCAGGAGACCCAGAATTACCAAAATGGGTGAAAGACTGGTCGGACAGTGTGCAGTTACCAAAGGGCAAAGAGCCCGCACCAAGCGAATGGGATGAAAAATGACCGAGCTTCCAATCGAGAGAACCTTCACTGATCGTGACGATGTTCAGGTCACATTCTGGGAATGGCCAGTTAGCAAACCAACCGGCATTATTCAACTGATTCACGGCCTTGGCGAGCATGCAAGAAGATATGACGAATTAGCTGCTGTTTTGAACAGAGCCGGCTTCAGTGTTTATGCAGATGACCACCGAGGTCACGGCAAAACTGGCAAGTGGCAACTAGATCAAAAACAGATCGAAAGACTCGGCAAATGGGGTCCAGGTGGCATGGAGTCAACTGTTATGTCAGTGGCCAAGCTCACTGACTTGATTGAAAAAGAAAACCCAGACAAACCAATAATTGTCTATGGCCATTCACTCGGTGGCATCATCACTCAGAACTTGCCGGTGAAAACTCTGGATAAGTTTTCAGGAATGATTCAATCTGGATCCACCTCGATGCGTTTGGGTAAGCCCGGAATTGGCAATTTCAACAAAATTTGGGACAAAACCCCAAACCCAACAGGCTTTGAGTGGCTGAGTCGAGACCGAGAAGTCGGCGCCAAGTTTGTGGCAGACCCTTTGACTTTCCTAGCCCTTCCAATGACCCAGCTGGGAATCAAAGGATCTTTATATTTATCCGGTAAACCCAATTTCCCAACCGAGCCCTATCCAGCACTGTTTATTGTTGGTGAGCTCGATCCAGTTGGTGGCGTGGAGAGCAATAAGCAATTGATGGGTGATTACCAAAAGATTGGCTTTGAAGACGTAAACCTATATGTCTATGACGATGGTCGTCACGAACTGCACAACGAGATCAACAAAGAGCAGGTGTTTGAAGACATCACCTCTTGGTTGGCAGAGCGGTTTTAGAGCTCTCTAGTTCAACTTTGGGTGCCTGACCTGGCCCAAAACTCACTGTCGCTTTGGCGGTTGCTAAATGTTCGTCATCTCCGGTTTTAGCACTGGCAACTGCAGTTGCCTGCAGGTAGCCCTCCTTGACATTTGCAAGCCAAACCAAAATTGCGCCTGGAATCGAAATTAGAACTGCTACGAAAATTAACTTCTTCATGCCAACAGGTCTCTTTCATTTGGGTGTAATTCAAAGTATTTCACTGTGTAACTGCAAATTGGCACCACCTTGTATTTGCCTTCCTCACGAACTTCGTCCAAGGCGTGCTTGGTAACAATCGCTGCCAGGTTCTTCCCTCGGAGAGCAGGGTTTACAAAGGTTGAAACAAATTCGATTTTGTCTCCATTGATCTGGTAGCTCAGCGAACCTGCTGGCTTGCCATCCAATGAAATCTCATATCGGTTTTCTACCCTGTCGTGTGTGACCTCGGTTGCCATTTGCGTTAACCTTTCAATGTGTATGGGTCAAATGCTGTCATTGAAGGTGACAACCTTCAAATCTTGCAATCTATGCCTGAACAGTCTGTTCAGCTGATTTATATAGACCCACCTTTCAACACTGGAAAATCCCAATCCAGAAATACCACCAAGGCGGTGCTGGATGAGGACTCAAATGCAGGATTCGGTGGCAAGGGCTATAAGCGCATCATCGAAAACGTGCTTGCCTATAACGACAGCTTCAGTGACTACTGGGAGTTTCTGTTTCCAAGATTGCTAGAGGCAAAAAGGATTCTCTCGGAATCCGGAACAATTTATCTGCACCTTGATTACCGAGAAGCTCATTACGCCAAAGTGCTCATGGATGGATTGTTCGGAAGAGAGAATTTCCTGAATGAGATCATCTGGGCCTATGACTATGGTGGTAAATCCAAATCAAGATGGCCCAGCAAACACGACACGATTTTGGTTTATGTCAAAGACATAGACAATTACCACTTTGATTCTCAGTCGGTAGATCGTGAACCCTATATGGCACCAGGGCTAGTTACAGAAGAAAAAGCCCTCAAGGGGAAACTCCCAACCGATGTTTGGTGGCACACCATTGTCTCGCCAACAGGCAAAGAGAAATCTGGCTACCCAACTCAGAAACCCTTGGGCATCCTGAGAAGAATCATCCAGGCATCCTCAAAACCAGGCGACACAGTTTTAGACTTCTTTGCAGGAAGTGGGACAACGGGTGTGGCAGCCGCCAGCTTGGACAGAAACTTTATTTTGATTGACCAAAACCCTGAAGCGATAGCGGTTATCAAGAGTCGTCTTGCTGAGATCTCCTGCGATTATTTGCCAGAGCTAAAACAAGCAGGCTAAACAGAATAAGCAATGCCGATGTCGCCATTGCCATTCCGAAGTTTTCGCCTCCTGGCCTTGAGGCCAATCTAAACAGCAGAGTGGTTATTGTCGCCTGATCGCCGGTTGCCAAAAACGATGCGGCCGAGAACTCGCCAAGGGAGATAAGCCCAATAAAAGCCAACACGTTTCTCCAAGCAGGGGCAATTATAGGAAGCTCCACCAAGCGAAGTGATTGAAAACCTCCCGCTCCATCCAGTTCAGCGCTCTCAGTCAACTCTCTCGGTATTGACCCGAAAGCGCTCTGCAATAAACGAATTGCCAGAGGAAGGGCAATCACCACCTGGGATAAAGGAACAATCAACCAGCTAGATCTCA
>CAJXMQ010000092.1 GCA_913056225.1 uncultured Micrococcales bacterium
CACTGTTCTAGTTTTTGCTTTGAACATATTCTTTCCTTTCATCGACGGCTGTCACCGCCACCGCAGCTGATCCGTGTGATCGGCTACGGACGTTTTGTTTTTTTGAGCGGGCCTGTGAAGAACCCCTCCTGGTTGCTAGCCGTTGCAGGATTGCTAAAAATCCATCAACTACTAGCGCAAGGGCGGTGACTAAAATCGCACCCCCCAGTATTCGCTCGTTGTCATTTAGTCCAATACCGCTAGAAATGATTGCCCCTAAACCACCAAGCGAGATATAGGAGGCAATAACGGTGGTTGCAATCACCTGCAGGGTGGCGGCTCTGATGCCAGCAATTATCAGCGGCAAAGAAAGTGGAATCTCGATATGCAGAAGGATCTGCATCTCGGTCATTCCAATTGCTCGACCAGAATCCACTGTCTGTGGGTCAACAGATTCAACTCCCGCATACCCTCCAGCCAAAATTGAGGGGATAGCCAAGATCACCAAGGCAATTATTGAAGCCACAAAAGCCGCCTGGGTGAATGGGACAGTGGCGCCAACGATCAAGAACAGCGCCATTAGCAGGCCAAGTGTTGGAAGTGCTCGCATCGCACCGGTAAAACCGATAACAAACTGCCTACCACGTCCGGTGTGACCGATGTAAAGCCCAAGTGGAAGCGCAATCAGAGTTGCAATCAACACCGACACAAATGTGTACCACAAATGCTCAGCAACACGATCTTGGATCGGCAGCGGGCTAACCGACCCCGAAACGTAGTTTGCAGGATCTGTTAGCCATCGGAAGGCTTCTAAAAAGAATTCCATTTCTAGGCCCCCTTAGTCGAAAGAATTCTTCGCCCATTTGTAATCAGCGAAGTCCGTTTATTCCAGGGCATCAGCACTCGACCCAGCAGAACCAGCACGATGTCGAAAACAAGCGCAATTAGGAAGCTTGCCCCAATGCCAATGAGGATCATGTCAAGGAAGTCTCGCTGCTTTCCGTTTGTGAACAGATAGCCCAAGTTTGCTGATCCGATGATGGCACCAACAGACACCAACGCAATGGTGCTGGCTGAAACCACGCGAAGACCTGCTAGCAGCACTGGCCCTGCAAGTGGAAACTCAACATGCCAGAACCGGTTCCAAGATGAATAACCAATTGCCCTGGATGCCTCAATTGCATCAGTCGGCACTGCGGCAAAGGCATCTGCCACTGTGCGAATCAAGATTGCAAGGGCATAGATGGTCAAAGCCACAATGATGTTGCGCTCATCGGTGATTCGGGTTCCGAGTAGGTAGGGCAAAATCACAAACAGTGGCAGAGATGGAATGGTGTAAAGAATGCTTCCGCCAGCAATTATCCAAGACCTAAACAAAAGCCATCGATTGGCAGTCCAACCCAGAACTAGCGCGATCACAAACCCGAGGAAAATCGGGGTGAAACTAAGTGCGGCATGATTTAGCGTCAAGCTTGCGACTAAGTCGAAGTTTTCAAACAGCCAGCTCATCCAGAATTCCTCATTCTGCATCCCCCAGAATCCCTGCTGGCCTGCCCTCATCATCAACAATCACGGTCACGCCATCTTCACCTTGTTTCAGATGCAGTGTGCGCTTGCCTTTGTCGGCACCAATGAAAGTAGATACAAAATCATCAACTGGTTTTGAAAGGATTTCTTCTGGAGTTCCCACCTGCGCAATCTCACCACCGGATTTCAAGATCACAACCTGGTCTGCGATTGCAAATGCCTCATCAATGTTGTGAGTCACAAACACCATGGTCTTGTGCAGTTCCCGCTGCAGACGGTTGATTTCTTCCTGAAGTTCAAGCCTGACAATCGGGTCAACAGCACCAAATGGTTCATCCATGAGCATGATGTTTGGATCACTGGCAAGTGCTCTGGCAACCCCCACCCGCTGTTGTTGGCCGCCAGAGAGCTGGTCGGGATAGCGATCCGCCAGGGACCGATCAAGCCCAACAGTGTCAAGCAAAGTCAGGGCATCTTCGCGGGCTTTTTTCTTAGGAACACCGTTTAGCCTTGGCACCGAGGAGACATTGTCGATGATTCGGCGGTGGGGCAATAGCCCTGTCGCCTGCAACACGTAGCCAATCTTTCGGCGCAGTGCGACTGGATCCAACTCGGCAACATCTTCACCATCAATCAAAACCTTGCCACTGGTTGGATTCACCATCCGATTGATCATGCGAAGGAGGGTGGTCTTGCCTGCACCCGAGGACCCCACAAATACAGTGACTTTGCGTGATGGGACCACCAGCGAGAAATCTTTTACCGCAAAAGAGCCATCGGGAAAACGTTTTGTGACATTCTGAAATTCGATCATGTCAGCCCCCACTTTCCTGGCTAGTCTGGCAAATCGGCTGGTCGGCAACAGATAAAGGGTCAATTCTAGCAGGAATGCCAATAAAACAGGCTTTCTGGCAGGAATTCCTGATTCTCAAAATCTACCCCTAATTCTTAGTTACCTATTTTTCAATTCCAATCCCATCACTTTCCAAAGTCCAACTAGTCTTGTAATATGACTAAAACATCATATTTGGAGCGAGATGAGTAGTTCAACACTTTTGCGGTCTGCGAGATTGGCTGGTGGCCTTAGTCAAGTTGAATTAGCCGAGCGCACGGGTTTAGATCAGGCTGTGATTTCAAGGCTGGAAAGTGGGGCGGGAGTCAGGTTCTCCACTCTTCGTAAATTGCTCAGCACAACCGGTAACTCTCTATACCTGGCACCAACAAATGGACTCAGCGCTGATCAAGCTGCAATTGAGATTAGGAGTCATCTCAAAAAAAGCGAGATTCACTCGGCGCTCAGGACGTTGATTCAACTCAATGATGACTTGCTGAGAGAAACAGGCATTGTTCGAGGTGTCCTGGGTCTTTCAGAGCCATCGTCAACAGGAAACAAAGTTTGGGATGCTGGGCTAGCCGCTCTAGTCGCCTGGAGACTCAACGATGAGTCATTACCCCTACCCGGCTGGGTTAACAAGCCTGAAAGATTTTTAGCAAAAAACCACATACTTACTTTTGACCCAGCCGACCCTCTTCCTGAAGCCTCGGATACGCCAACGGAATTCTTGGCAAGAGGAGTCCTGGTTTTCGAAGAGACTTTCAGGAGCGTTTGATGCCGAATTTCCCCATGGAGCGGAAAGACATAATTGACGCCTTGAGCGAGTTGATTACCCTGCTAAAAACTTCGAAGACAAAAGTGAAAATCCGGGTCGTGGGCGGCGCAGCACTATCTCTTCGCTACTTCAACCGACTGGCGACCACGGATATAGATTCTTTGGATTTTACGACCGGAGACCATGAAACAGTCCAGGATGCCATCTTGCTTGTCGGCAGAAATTTGGGACTTCCACTTGATTGGCTGAATACAGAAGTTAGCAAAATCGACGCATTCCCAACAGTCGGTAAGGAAGTGCACTGGGAAACAATCTTCTCAGAAAGCGGCATTGAGATTGCTGTTCCATCCGCAGAGGTTTTATTGGTCATGAAATTGAAAGCTAACAGACCGGGTAGAGACACAGATGACATTCGTAAGCTCATCACTCAAATCGGATTCACCGACCTGGCTCAGGTTGAGCAGTTGTTCGAGGATTACTATCCAGGGGAAATCCTCTCGAGTAGAGCTTCAAAAACGACCAAAGAAATCATTTCCGAGAAAAAAACGGATGCGCCGATTTTTCCGCCTCCACCCTTTGGTGAACAGTAGCTCTTGCGAACTCGGAAACTAATGGGCGCTCAAATTACCGTATTTCTCTGGAGCATGCCCACATCGAACGAACCTCGGCAAGATTAAGCTATCAACCACAATCTCTGAGACTAAAAATTAGCCAATTGTTATAACGCAGCTAACGCCTTAGGCTTAGCCTTCGGATGAGAAAACCAATCAAGTTCGTTGCCAAGTGGTTGATAGCGCCCGTCACCTTGGTGTTTATTGCCGTGTTTGTCTTTCTGATGTTCATTCGTTACCCAGACCCGGTAAGTGCTTATCAACTAGCCACGGCTCCTCCTTCGGGGCAACCACAGGTTTTCAAACAGAGTTCAATTCCCCAAAGCTCCGAACCTTATATTTTTGAAAAAAGCTCAATCCCTGAATCTCTTCCCTCATCAATCAACCACGAGGGTCAACAGGTAGACACCGAAAGACTTTTAGCAGACACCGGCACCCATGCTTTGCTAATCATGAGAG
>CAJXMQ010000093.1 GCA_913056225.1 uncultured Micrococcales bacterium
ATTGGCAGGGGAGTAACCGTTGGCAGGCCATTGAGCTTGATGCTGACAAGGAAAGGCATTGACGCCACGGTACAAATTGCTCACTCCAGTAGTCAGAATCTTCCGGATCTAATTTCAGATGCGGACATTGTGGTTGCGGCGACCGGTGTCCCACACATGGTTATGCCTGAACACGTGAAACCTGGCGCAGCAGTTTTTGATGTTGGTATCACCAGAACCGATGAAGGTCTAGTCGGTGATGTTCATCCAGATGTTTCTGATGTCGCAGGTTGGATTTCCCCTAATCCCGGAGGAGTGGGACCAATGACCAGGGTGATGCTTCTAAAAAACGTTCTGAAGCTTTCTAAAACTGGCTTCTAATCTCCCATAGGTCAGGAAACACTGGGTTGAATAATGTGGAAGCCAGATAACCCGCCCCACTTGATCCGCCACTTCCAATTTTTCTGCCAATGGTTCTTTCAACCATCTTTACATGACGGTAGCGCCATTCCTGTAGACCCTCATCTAGATCAATCAGCGCCTCACCAATTAGGTTGGCTTCGGGGTCATTTCTATGAAGTTCAATCAATACTTTTTGAACCTCGGGGTTTGGCTCCCACGCAACAGTCGGGTCAGTTTTCATCGCATGCTCGGGCATTGGTGATTTTGAGTTGAAGTATTCGAGTGCTGAGTGCCAGAGTGACTTTCTGCTCATGGCTTGTTCCACGCGTGCCCGAGCTTCGCTGCCAGGAGACAAGTGTTCGCTCATGCCCATGCCGGTTGATTTGTCTGATCCATCACCAGCTTTGTCCCTTCGACCTAAAACGGCCTCCAATTCGCGGAATTGAGCAGATTGAAATCCACTTGCACTAGAAAGTCTCTCGCGGAAAGAATTGAACTGCAGGGGAGTCATCGTCTCTAGGATGTCCAGTTGAGAGACACAGGTTTTCATAATCGTTCGAACCCTGCCCAATAAAGCTATTGAGTAATGGGTTTGGGTTGACTCAAGAGCTACTTGCAGCGCCTCAATCTCATGCAGAATTTGTTTGAACCAGAGTTCATAAACCTGGTGAATGGTGATGAATAACAGCTCATCGTGCTCAGGACCATCGCTTAGGGGTTTCTGAAGTTGTAATAGCTCATCTACTTTCAGATAGCTGGTGTAGGTGAGGTGTTTGTCATTACTCATGTCACTTTGCTTCCGCTTTGTTGGACCGATCTGAATTCCCCAGATTCAACCAGTTGTTTTAGTTTGGAAAAACCTTGATAGATGTCTTGATAGCTGTTGGTCAGTGGTGACATTGAAAGCCTGATGGAGTTTGGTTCTCGGTAATCGGGAATGACTTTGCTAATCACCCTCATGGCATGGGCAATCTGTTTTGCCTCTGGATGGGTGATGATGATGTGGCCACCTCGTTTCTGCCATTCGCGTGGGGTTCCTAGTTCAAACCCCAATGGCTCCAGCCAGGCATCGAACAGCTCAATCATTAGCTGGCTTCCAGCGGCTGCCTTAGCTTCAATGTTTTCAATCCCGGCCGATTCAATCATTTCGTAGCTTGCCTCAACAGCTTTGATTCCAGTAATCGGCGGGGATGCGATTTGATAGCCTCTGATTCCGTCGGCTGGGTCAAACTCTGCTCCCATCTCAAACTGGTCCGCTTGAGCAAACCACCCTTGGATTGGCACTTGCAGTTTTTGTTGAAGTCCGGTTCTAACAAATAGCCATGCTGGCGAGCCGGGACCGCTGTTGCCATATTTATAGGTGCAACCAACGGCTAGATCAATTTCGTTTTTATCAAAATCCAGATTGATAGACCCTCCAGCGTGGGAGCAGTCCCAAACCACCATGATTCCCAAAGACTGGGCCAATTTGTTTATTTCAAGAATTGGTTGCCTCGCCCCACTTCGGTAGTTCACGGCTTGCAGGGTCAACAGGGCAACGTCTTCGTTCAGGTGCTTGGCTAGTTCTTCGGGGGTAATAATCTCATGCTCGCTGTTTAGCTCAACTGCCCCCGGACCCCCGCTTCCGTCGGTGTCTAGGGTGATGAGATTGAGAGAAAATTGCTTTGCGATGCCTTGCAGGATGTAGCGATCGGTTGGGAAGTTGGCACTGTCAATGACGACTGTTTTGCGGTTCGGCGTGTGGTTTACAACCGCTACGCAGAGCTGGTAAAAATTCACGCTTGTTGTGTCACAGACGAGTGTCTGACCAGGTCCTACCCCCAAGGTGGCTCGGCCCAGTAGATCCCCTGCGGTTTGTGCCTGATCGATCCAGTCGGCCCATCCGTCAACCAGCTTTGTTCCCCAGCCCTCAGTGAGAAACTCAGCAATACTGTCTATGGTCTTTTTTGGGGGTCTTCCCAAAGAGTTTCCATCTAGGTAGCAAAGTTCAGGGTCTGGTCGATAGAACAGATCCGGATAGTTTTTTAGCGGGTCTTCCCGATCTAGTTTTTCTATGGTTTCGGGATCTGTTGGGTCACTTTCAAAAAACGTCATTGTTCAAGGATATTGCTAAACCAGGAGCTGATGTTTCGCTAAGTCTTGGTAAAGCGGAGTTGATTTCAATAATTCTTCGTGAGTGCCCTGTCCGATGATCTCTCCGTTTTGCAAAACAATTATCAAATCACTATCAACCACGGTTGAAAGCCTGTGGGCGATGACCAACATGGTTCGGTTTTCGCTCACCGCATCCACCGCTTTGCGCATTCTCTGCTCATTTAGCCCATCCAAGGAAGAGGTTGATTCATCCAAAAGCAATATCTCTGGGGTTGCGAGCAAAGCCCTAGCGATTGCCAATCTTTGCTTTTCGCCACCGGAGAGCATGATTCCATCTTCCCCCACTTCGGCATCCAGACCACGGCTGTCTCGGTTCAAAACTTCAGATAGGTTTACCTGCTCTAAAACATCAACTAGGTCTTGGTCGGTTGCTGATTCCTTGCCAAGGAGCAAATTATCCCTCAGTGATCCCGCTAACACCGGAGCGTCTTGTTCCACGTAGCCAATTTCTTCACGCAGGGTGTCTCTTGAAAATTCGGTGACCGGTTGACCATCCATTAGTAATTGACCAGCGGTTGGTTCATAGAACCTCTCAATTAGAGAAAAGGTGGTTGACTTTCCAGCACCGGATGGTCCAACCAGGGCAACCCTCTGACCTCTGTTGATCTTGAAACTGATTTGTTTCAAAACTGGCTTTGATTCATCTCCGGGATATTGAAAGCTGACATCTTTGAATTCCAGGGCAACATCGTTGACCGGTGTTCGGTCTTTGTTGGCGGGGTCTTTTTGCTCATCCTCCAGTGCCATGATCTCTTGGATTCGAGCCAATGCTCCCAGAGCACTCATAACCGAGCTATAAGCTCCGAATGCTTGCAGGAGCGGGCCGACTAAGAAAAACAGCAAGATTACAAAAGTGACCAAGCTCGCAATTTCAGTTTCACCGCTTGCAACCCTTATTCCACCAACGCCAATCACCACGATGAAGGCGATGTTTAGCGATAACTGAGCAATGGGGGCAACAATTGCACTCAAAGAGGCAATCTTCACGCCCTGGTCGTAGGCCTTGTTGGCCTCTTGGTAAATCGCTTCACCTTCTCTTGCCTCAGCCCTTGCCGCTCTTATTGTTCTGATGGCACTCAGTGCTCGTTCAATGCTGCTACTCATCTCGCCAACCCGTTGCTGAGCCTGAGTGGTTGCATAGCGAATTCTGCGACCAGCGATTGAAATGCCAATAATTGAAAACGCCAAAACTCCAAGTGTTGCTAGTAGCAAGGGCAGGTCAATCACCGCCATAGCAATAAGCGCGCCCAAGAATAAGAATGCGCCTCCGATGGCTTCCACCAAACCTTGGGTTAGAACCGCCCTTAGAAGTGTTGAATCACTTCCGGCCCTGGAGACCATGTCGCCAACTCGACGTTGGTCGTACTCATAAATGGGAAGTCGAAGCAGTTTGCCAATTAGTTGCTTTCGGGTTTCTAAAACTACTGCCTCGCCAGTTCTTGCCAGCAAGAAATATTGAAAACCTGAGAAAGCCGCCGAAAGGATAATCAGGCCAACCAGGATTGTTGCGAAAGGAAGAATCTCTTGTTGTTGCTCGACCGCTGAGATTACATTTCCGACCAT
>CAJXMQ010000094.1 GCA_913056225.1 uncultured Micrococcales bacterium
GCCACTCTGCTCAACGGTTTGGGAATCAGCATGATCTATCGATTGGATTTGGCAGAGGCTGCAAGAGGAAATGAGCAGTTACTCGGTGCTAGGCAAGTTTGGTTGACCCTGTTTGCTATGGCAATTGCAGCTCTGCTGGTCTGGGTGCTGAAAAACCATATGACCCTCAAGCGCTTTACCTATATAGCAATGGTTGCAGGCATCCTCACACTGTTGCTTCCAATGCTTCCCGTAATTGGAACAACAATCAATGGTGCAAGGCTTTGGATAAGCATTGGTGATTTGACCTTTCAGCCCGGCGAGATTGCCAAGTTGTTACTGGTTGTATTTTTTGCAGGTTATCTAACCAAGCACCGTGACAGCCTTAGCCTGATTGGTAAAAAAATCTGGGGAATCAGGATTCCCAGGGCAAGAGATCTAGGACCACTGCTGCTGGTTTGGGTGGCATCCCTGGGCGTTCTGGTTTTACAAAGAGACCTGGGAACGTCGCTATTGTATTTTGGTATATTCCTGGCTTTGCTCTACGTTGCAACCGGCAGAGGCTTTTATGCAGGTATTGGAATAGGAATGATTATCACCGCTGGGTTGGTTGCCTCTCAGCTTCTAAGTTATGTGGGAAACAGGTTTGATTCCTGGTTGAATCCATTTGTTCAAGAAAACTACACCGGTGTTGGCGGAAGCTATCAACTTGTTCAAGGATTATTTGGAATGGCCCACGGGGGAATCTTGGGAACCGGTCTTGGTGGTGGTTACCCGCAATTAGTCCCACTTGCTGCAAATGACTTCATTTTTGCAGCCATTGCTGAGGAGCTCGGTCTTGTTGGGGTCTTTGCGGTTTTGTCGATTTATCTCCTGATTACTTACAGGGGCCTAAGAATTGCAATGTCGCATCGAGACGACTTCTCTAGGCTGTTGGCAGCAGGTCTGAGTTTTGTAATAGCACTTCAGGTGTTCATTGTTGTTGGTGGCGTGCTGAGGTTAGTTCCACTAACTGGTCTAACGACTCCGTTCCTGGCAGCTGGTGGTAGTTCACTACTTGCTAACTGGCTGGTGATTGCGCTTTTGATCAGAATTAGTGACTCTGCAAATAAGCAGGTGGTGCAATGAGCAAATCAATTAGAAGGCTCACAAGCTTCATTCTCTTGATGTTTGTTGCGCTATTTGCCTTTGCTACCAATATTCAGGTTTTTCAAGCTGATGCCCTAGTTGGGGATGGGCGCAACGTTAGAACCAGCTATGACAGCTATAAGACTCTGAGGGGTTCAATCCTGGTTGAGTCAACACCGGTTGCCTCCAGCTATGAGGTGGATGACAACTTCCGCTACCAGCGAGAGTATGCCTCTGAGATCTATAGTCACCTGACTGGGTATTTCAGTTTGTTCCAGGGAAGCACTGCCATGGAGCGGGAGATGACCAACTTCCTATCAGGTCAATCCTCAGCACAATTCTTTGACCAAATAAATGCGGTTCTGAGTGGAACTCCGATTAGTGGTGCCAACGTGGAGCTGACCATTGATGACGAACTCCAACGCCAGGCTTGGGCAGCTTTGGGTTCTTCCCGAGGAGCTGTTATTGCAATTGACCCAAAGACCGGTGACATAAAGGCCTTGGTTTCAAAGCCGGGCTTTGATGCAAACCTGCTTGCAAGTCACAGTTTTTCATCCAGCTCCTCGGCCTATGAAGAGTTGCTAACTGATGAAACAGATCCCCTGATTAACCGAGCCATCTCAGGAGATCAATATCACCCCGGCAGTATTTTCAAGATGGTGGTCGCAGCTGCCGCATTCGAAAGCGGTGAATACGATCCGGAAACTGAATTTGAAGATTCTGATTCGCTGAGGCTTCCTGGCAGTATTCGTTCCATTTCAAACGCTTCAGACTCTGCCTGCGGTGATGGTGAGACGGTGACCCTGAGGACTGCATTCGTAAAAAGCTGTAATATTCCATTTGCGGAATTAGGTATGGAGCTGGGCGAGAACCAGCTAAGAGTTCAATCAGAATTGTTTGGAATTGGCAGAAGTGTTGACATTCCAATGCGTGTCTCAGCAAGCACGTTCCCCGAAGATATGTCTGAAGCCCAGCTTGCGTTGAGTTCGTTTGGTCAATACGACGTGAGACTAACTCCGATGCAGATAGCGATGATCACCTCAGCAATTGCCAACCAGGGAGTCATCTACACACCCCAACTCATTGATCGGGTTGTCTCTAATAACCTGGAACTTCTCTCTGAGCCTGCCCCTCAGGTTTTCGGTTCTCCCATCTCCCAGTCAACCGCGGGCATTCTCACCCAGATGATGTTTGAATCGGTCGAGGTCGGTGTTGCTGGCAATGCAAAGATTCCAGGAATGGCGGTTGCAGGTAAAACTGGGACTGCTGAAAACGGGTTTGGTGATCCTTTCACCTATCTGTTCACAGGTTTCGCTCCCGCTGAAAACCCTGACCTAGTGGTGACCGTTGTGGTTGAGGGCGATAGTCAATCAGGAACCGGAAACCTTGTTGCCGCACCAATTGGCAAAAGACTTCTGGAGAGTGTTCGATGAAGCCTGAGATGGGACAGCTCTATGGTGGGCGATATCGACTAGAAACCAGAATTGCCGTTGGTGGCATGGGTGAGGTTTGGCAGGCTCAGGATGAGCGCATCATGCGCAAGGTTGCCATCAAGATTCTAAAAGAGGAATATCTTGGTGACCCAGGATTCATTGCCAGATTTAGATCCGAGGCCAAAAGTGCCGCCCTGGTTGAACACGAAGGCATTGCCAATGTTTATGACTATGGAGAAGACACCGGGAGTGCATATCTGGTGATGGAGCTTGTTCCCGGACAGGCGTTATCCAGAATCCTGGAGCGAGAGAAAAAACTAGATCAAGAAAAAGTATTGGACATAATGGCTCAGACTTCCAGAGCTCTGGCAGCCGCGCACCAAAGAGGTTTGGTCCATAGAGACATAAAGCCAGGCAACTTATTGATTACTCCAGAAGGTCAGGTGAAGATAACTGATTTTGGTATTGCTCGTGTTGGTGATCAGGTGCCATTGACCAAGACTGGTCAGGTTATGGGCACTGTTCAGTATTTAGCTCCAGAACAAGCAACCGGAAAAACATCTACCTACGCAACTGATCTATATTCACTTGGAATTGTCGCCTATGAAGCATTGACTGGGAAAAGACCTTTCACCGGTGAAACTCAGATGGCAATAGCCATGGCTCAGATTAACGAAACCCCTCCCGCATTGCCTGAGGAGATTGACCCAAGGGTTCAATCATTGGTGATGAACTGCTTGGCAAAAAAGCCAAACCAGAGACCTGAGAGCGCTAACTCACTGGCAATTAGATCAGAAGGTCTTTTGCGAGAAAAGAGAAGGACCAGCACAGGAACGGGTCCAAGCACTGATCCACTTGATGAAATTGAGGAAAAGACAATTGCCATGCAATTGGCTGACACCGCCCCCATACCCAAAGCTCCGGTGGTTTGGCCCTGGCTTGCCTTCATCGGTTTGATGGTGGTTAGTGTTTCCGTGGTCCTAGCGGCAATATTTTCAGAACCCCGAGAAATAATCGAACCCGAACCGGAACCGGAACCTGCGCCGGTTGAACAGGTGGATCCAGAACCAGAGCCCGAGGTGGTGGTTCCTGACACGGTTGTCATTCGATATGAAGATGTTGAGGGCAGAAGCATTGCTGAGGTGACGAGTTATCTCAACAACTTGGGTTTCTCTGTGAATGCGGTTGCTGGTCAGGTTTTAGATGGTGAAGATTCAAGAGTTAGAACCGTTTATTCCGCAACACCCCTTGGAAACATTCCAGTAGGGGAGGAAATCACGGTTAGTTATTACGTGGGGGATTACTCAGATGAAACCAACGAAATCCAAGAGCCAGTTGAACCCTTGCCAGATGAGGAAAATCCGGACGAGCCAACAGATGGTGAACCTCAACCAGGAGACGTTGGTAACGAAGATATTAATGATGCGCCAGCCGCCGATGAAAGCACTAACTGAAAACTAAGATTTGAGTACGAGGAGAAACTGAATTGACCGATAATCCACGCCTTATCGCGGGACGCTACCGTCTGGGTGAGCTGGTTGGTCGC
>CAJXMQ010000095.1 GCA_913056225.1 uncultured Micrococcales bacterium
TCTAACCTATTCAGAATTTCTTGATTTGAGCCTTAGGCTCGTTAGGTGAGCAGAATAATCGCAGGATTTGCCAAGGGTAGAAAACTTTTATCCCCCGCTAAAAACACAAGACCAACCACCGACCGCATAAAAGAATCAATGTTTGGGATTTTGCAATCCCAGGAAGTAATTGAATCAGCGAGCGTCCTAGACATATTTGCTGGAACCGGTGCCGTCGGCCTGGAGGCAATTTCTCGAGGTGCAACAAAACTGGTGATGGTTGAAAAAGATGCAACCGCAGCATCAATCTGTCAGCAGAATGCAGAACTGGTTTTATCTCATCTGGAAACACCTGCTGATATTCAAATGCTGCAGGCCAACGCCTACAATGCACTGGATAATCTTGTTGGGCAGTTTGACCTGATCTTTTTAGACCCTCCCTATAACTACCCGATAAAAAAGCTGAATGAAAATCTGCAGCAGTTACTGCCTCTTGCCAAAGGGGTGGTAGTCGTTGAAAAATCAGCCAAGACCGAGATGCCTGACCTTACCGGCTGGGTTCTGGCAGAAACTAAAAACTACGGGGATAGCGAATTGGTCTTTTTGACTAAAGATGTCTCTCACTAGGTCCCGTGTAAACCTGCTGCGGTCTACCAATTTTGGTCACGGGATCTGACATCATCTCACGCCAGTGAGCAATCCAACCGGGCAGTCTGCCCAGGGCAAATAGCGCGGTAAACATCTTTGGCTCAAAGCCCATCGCCTTATAGATAACTCCCGAATAGAAATCAACGTTTGGATACAGTTTGCGAGAGACGAAGTAATCATCTTTCAGGGCTGCTTCTTCCATCTTCTTAGCAATATCCAACAGTGGGTCGTGGATTCCAAGGTCGTTTAGAACACTGTCGGCAGTGGCCTTCACAATCTTTGCCCTGGGGTCAAAGTTTTTATAAACGCGGTGACCAAAGCCCATCAGGCGCACGCCCTCTTCTTTGTTTTTCACCCGCTCGATGAATTTCTCCACCGTGTCCCCTGATTCGTGAATGTCCTGCAGCATCTCCAAAACTGCCTCGTTTGCTCCGCCGTGAAGCGGTCCATAGAGCGCATTTACACCAGCACTCATGGATGCGAACATGTTTGCCTGCGAAGACCCAACCAGACGAACAGTCGAGGTCGAGCAATTCTGCTCGTGGTCTGCGTGCAGCAGGAACAATGTGTCCAAAGCCTCGGTAATTACTGGGTTTTGAATATAGGTTTCAGCATTATTGCCAAAAGTTAGCCATAAAAAGTTCTCAACATAATTGAGAGAGTTATCAGGGTAGAGCAAAGCGTGCGAAACGGAAGTTTTTTGAGCATAGGCGGCTACCACCGGCAACTTTGCCAGCAATCTGATTGTTGAAAGCTCAACCTGCTCTGGATCTTTGGGATTCAAAGAGTCCTCATAGAAGGTGCCGAGTGCACTCACCGCACTCGATAAAACACTCATTGGGTGGGCTGATCTTGGGAAGGCCTTGAAGAAGTCCTTTAGGTCCTCTTTCAAAAGTGTGTGGCGACGAATCTTTCCTTCAAACTCTGAAAACTCTGATTCGGTTGGAAGCTCGCCGTAAATAAGTAGGTAGGCAACTTCCAAAAAACTCTTCTGGCCAGCAAGCTGCTCGATTGGGTAGCCACGGTATCTGAGGATGCCTGCTTCTCCATCGATATAGGTGATTGCTGATTTGGTGCTGGATGTATTTACAAACCCCTGGTCGAGGGTTGTAAGACCAACATCTTTCATCAGTCCTGAAATATCGAACCCGGCAGGGCCCTGTGTTGCTGGAATCACTGGGTATTCGACTGTTGTGTCGCCAAAACTCAGTGAAACTTTATCTTCTGAGGTCAAGGTGTCTCCTCGCTCTAAAACGATGACGGTGCTCTCAGCCTAAAGCATTTTCAATCTCTTGGAAGCCGCTATCACTTCATTGTCTGAAGCGGTCACCGAGATTCGAACGTGACCCTTTCCAGCTTCGCCATAAAACTCTCCGGGGCCCACCAAAATCCCCATCTCTGCAAATTTCGCAACGGCCTCAAAGGTGTCCTCAACCTCCACCCAGAGATAAAGTCCACCCTCGCAGTCAGCTATCTGAAATCCTGCCGAAACCAAGGCCTGAGACAAAATCTCAATCCGGTTTCTATAAATCTTTTTCTGAGTTAATACATGCTGGTAATCACTGAGGCCTGCAACCATCGCCTTTTGAACAGGCAGTGGAACTATCAGGCCAGCATGCTTTCTGAGGTTTATAAGCCCCTGAATTAGATTCTTATCACCACCTGCCAAAGCAGCACGATAACCAGCAATGCTGGATTGCTTTGAAAGAGAGTAAATAGAGAGCAAGCCGGTTAGGTCACCATCGGTGATCTCCTCTTGCAACAAACACGGAGTTGCTGTTTCGGCAAACTCATCTAACCAACCAAGCTCGGCATAACATTCGTCACTGACTAGCACGGCACCCAGTTCGCGTGCGCGGGCAACAGCCAAACGCATATCTTCAACGCTCATTACCGAACCGTTTGGGTTTGCGGGTGAGTTGATCCAAATCAGCTTTGTGTTCTCTGGCCACTTGGCTGGATCATCCTCACTAACCAGGCCACAACCTGCAAACTTGGCACCGACCTCATAGGCGGTATAAGCAAGAGCTGGTTGCACCACAACATCATCCGAACCCAATCCCAACATCACTGGAAGCCAAGAAATGAACTCCTTGCTTCCAACAGTTGGCATTACCTGCTCTGTGTCAAGCGAGACCGATCTTCTGTTTGAAAACCAATCAACCATCGCTTGTCTAAGCTCTAAAGTTCCAGTTGCCGATGGGTAGCCAGGGGAATTAGATGCTTGCTTTAGAGCGGCAGAAATGACATCTGGGGTTTGGTCAACTGGGGAACCGATGGATAAGTCAACCAAGCCGTCAGGGTGCTGCTCAGCAGTTTTTTTATAAGGGGCTAATTTTTGCCAGGGATACTCTGGCAGCCTGTCAAACAACTATTCGCCTTGCGGGGGCAATGCTGCTACCAATGGGTGATCAGATGGGATCGGGCCCATTTTGGCAGCTCCTCCGGGAGAACCGATTTCATCGAAGAAGTCAACATTCACGTCGTAGTAATCCGCCCACTGCTCCGGCACATCGTCTTCGTAGTAGATGGCCTCTACTGGGCAAACCGGTTCGCAGGCACCGCAGTCAACGCATTCATCGGGTTGGATGTAAAGCATTCGATCACCCTCGTAAATACAGTCAACAGGGCACTCGTCGATACAGGCTTTATCTTTTACATCCACACATGGAAGTGCGATTACGTAGGTCAAACTTCACTCCTAATTTCTCCCATTATCTCATCCCCCGGTATTGATTTGTTGTTTCCAGGCGGAGCGTCTAATGCTTGGGAATATCATCACTAATCCAACAAGAACAATCGATCCGTATGCCCACAAATTTCCAACCGATTCAAAAAAGTTTCCCTGCAGATCAGTTGTTATGAATAATTCGCCGCCTGGCTGCCTTTGGGCCATCAAAAATACAGTCAGTATCAGGCTGAAGCTCATCAAATAAAGCCCACCTCGAGAGTTTCTCAGAAGTCGAAGTGCCAAAGCGAGTGAACCAACCATCGCCAATGCCACAACCAAACCAATTGGGAAGCCATTGCCATCAACTGAACGGTGCAGCAAGGTTCCTGCTATTCCAACCAACACGCCAGTGGGGATAGCCCAGAAATAAGTGAGTGCCGGCTTAAGCGTCAACCATGGTGAGGGAGAAGCTTTTCTAACTCTTTCTTTGTCATTCAGTCGCATTCTGGTTTTCCCATCAAAAATAATCTCGTTTCCAGAAATCTCAATTTGAGAACCGTGTGCCAATAAGGCGTTTCTCTTTATCTCTGCAGTCTCGGCATCCCCAAATTCAACATCGAAGCTCTTACCAGGCTCTGCAATCTCCCAAAACTGGGGTCGAATGCGCTTCTTAGCTAGCTTTCTAATGGCCCAGGCAACAGCAAAGTGAGCTGCCTTGTGGTCGGGGTGGCCAAATCCTCCGTTGGCGTCATAGGTCAATACAACGTCGGGCCTAAAACTTTCA
>CAJXMQ010000096.1 GCA_913056225.1 uncultured Micrococcales bacterium
TGGATGAGAACACCCTGTATGCAGCACGTGATGCTCAAGGTGTCAGACCTTTAGTTTTGGGAAGGCTGAACAGAGGTTGGGTGGTAGCCAGCGAGAGTGCAGCTTTGGACATCATTGGTGCAAGCTTCGTTCGCGAGGTTGAGCCTGGAGAATTTATTGCAATTGATGAAAACGGATTGCGCTCATTTCAGTTCGCAGAGAAAAAACCAGCTGGATGTGTTTTTGAATATGTCTATCTAGCAAGGCCAGATACGACCATCAACGGTCGAGTTGTTTATGAGTCCAGAGTGGAAATGGGCAGGACCCTGGCTCGAGAGCACCCAGTTGAGGCAGATTTGGTCATTCCAACTCCAGAGAGTGGAACACCTGCAGCCATTGGTTATAGCGAGCAATCAGGGATACCGTTTGGGCATGGTTTGGTGAAAAACAGCTATGTCGGCAGAACCTTCATCCAGCCCTCTGACACATTGCGTCAGCTTGGCATCAGGCTGAAGCTCAATCCTTTGCGAGAAACCATCAAGGGCAAGAGGCTGGTGGTTGTTGATGACTCCATCGTCAGGGGAAACACCCAAAGAGCACTGGTGAAGATGTTGAAAGAAGCAGGTGCCAGCGAGGTGCACGTAAGGATTTCATCACCTCCAATTGAGTGGCCATGTTTCTATGGCATTGATTTTGCATCCAGGGCTGAATTGATTGCCTCGGGTTTGGCAGTTGCAGACATCAAGCAATCAATCGGTGCTGATTCACTTGGCTATTTGAGTGAATCAGGAATGATTGAGGCTACCCAACAGCCAGCCAACAACCTTTGCACCGCTTGCTTCACTGGCAAATACCCAATCGAACTTCCTTCAGAAGAAAGACTTGGCAAAAACCTCTTAGAAAAGGGCGTTGCAACAATCAAATCCGAAGATCACATTCACGGAACTAAGTCATGACCAATCCCTATGCCGCCAGCGGTGTTGACACGGCCGCCGGCGATAAAGCCGTAGAGCTTATGAAAAAAAGCGTTGCCGCCACGCATGGCAAGCAGGTGCTTGGTGGACTGGGAGGTTTTGCTGGTTTATTTGACGCCTCAGAGCTAAAGAACTACCACCAGCCAATTCTGGTCAGTTCAACCGATGGTGTTGGCACCAAGGTGGACATTGCTCAAAAACTGGATATCCACAACACCATCGGCCAAGATCTGGTGGCGATGGTGGTGGATGACATCGTGGTGACGGGTGCTAAGTCTCTGTTTATGACCGATTACATCGCCACTGGAAAACTAACCCCCGAGGTGATTGCTTCAGTTGTTGAGGGCATTGCCAACGCCTGCAAAAAAGTTGACGTGGCGCTGGTAGGAGGAGAGACAGCCGAGCACCCAGGACTGTTGGAGCCAGGTGAATACGACGTTGCAGGAGCTGCAGTTGGAGTTGTTGATAAAAAACACCTGTTGACTCCAGAGAAGGTAAGTGCTGGGGACATGGTTCTAGGAATCGCAAGCTCCGGTCTTCACTCAAATGGCTTCAGCCTGGTTAGAAAAATAATTAGTGACCACAAGCTTGATTTGCATTCAAACATTTCTGATTTCAGTAAAACCCTTGGTGAGGAATTGCTTACTCCAACTGAGCTTTACACAGGAGTACTAAACAAAGCCCTCGATGCTCACAGGGAAGACATCACTGGCTTCAGCCACATCACCGGTGGTGGCATTGTTAGCAACATCGGGAGAGTGTTACCAGAGGGAGTAGTAGTTGACATCGATCGCTCTGCTTGGTCACCAAACCCAGTGTTTAGAGTTCTAAGCCAGATTGCAGGTTTTGAGCTAACTGAGCTTGAGTCGACTTGGAACTTGGGCCTTGGATTTGCTGTGATGTTGAAGCCAGGGGCGGTGAAAGACGTTCAAAAGATTTTGAGTGAAAACAGCATGCATAGCTTTGTGATTGGTGAAATTCAGCCTCTGCAGGACAAAACTGGATATGAGTTTGGTGGCAAGGGGTCAACCGGTGGCGGATGCCGAATGGTAGGCGAGTATGCGAAATAAGGCAGCTGTTGTAGTTGGTTTGATTGGTCTTCTGGCAGTCAGTGTTGCGTTTATTTTGGGCATCATCGTTGGCGCTAACAATGCGGGCGGTGCTTTAGTTCAAGAGAGTCCCAATGAAAACTGCTTCCTTGATCCAAATGCTGAGGATCCAACTCATGCTCAGACAAAGTTGGTGGCTTGTGAGATTACGGGCATGACCGAAGAAGCTGGAATTGAGTATGCGGAATCAAAGGACATCACTATTCGGGTTGCATCCAGAGACGGAGAGTTTTTCGCCCTCACCGAGGACTACCGATATGACCGAATCAACATTGATCTGGTGCTGGGCATCATCACTGTTGCAGATGCTTGGTAGTCATAGAAGATTTTCCACGACTCATTTTGGGCAAGGCAAATCCCTTTGACCATAAATAGTTTGGTGCAAACTATTTATGCATTTACCTCAAGACCAGTTGGCACTGGCTCATCTTTTAGCTGCAGCCACTCATCGTCTGTGTACATCCTGGAGCGAGTTAGAAACCTCATGCCCTCGGGTGCTTCCAAACTAAATCCTGAACCTCTGCCGGGAACGGCATCAATTGTCAGGTGGGTGTGCTTCCAGTATTCAAACTGCTCTGCACTCATCCAGAACTGAATCTTGCCTGGGATATCTTCAACTTCAATTTCTCCAAGCATGACATCGCTGCCACCTGTTCTGAATTCTCCTGCTGTGTAGCACATCGGTGCTGATCCATCGCAGCAACCGCCGGACTGGTGGAACATCAAACCTGCTCCATGACGCTTGGATAGCTTGCGCATTAGATCCATAGCCGTCTCTGTGAACTCGACTCTGTTTGGCTTCATTTCTGTCTCCTTTGACTCATTCAGCTTATTTCAATCTAACCCAGTTGACCACGGCTTCTCAGCTGCAGGTTGGGCATATCGGGTGCTGGGATCCAACCACCGATGTCATCTTTGAACACCCCAAAATTGTCATCTCCGGACATTCTGTGCTGTTCGTCATTCCACATCTCACGCATGTTTTGAATCTCTTCATGGGTTCTTGCGATGAAGTTCCACCACATCACCAGTCTCTCTTCGAACGGAACCCCGCCAATCAGAACTACTTTGGCCTTGATATTGGCAGTTATCTGCATGGATGCATCTCCCTTCGGGAAATACATCAGGTCCGCTTGGTTGAGGTTGTCTCCTGACACCAAAGCATCACCAACAATTAGTAGCAGCCCATATTCGAACTCAGGGTTGAGTGCGATCCGGTGCTCTCCTGGTTCCAGGTCAATCTCGGCAGCGACTAAATCGCTGAAGATCTTTGCCTTGGACTCAACTCCGAGCATGCTTCCCATGAAAACTCTGGCCTTCATGGAATCTGTTTCAACAATCTCGCTTTGCTCAATGTGTTCAAACTCTGGGTCAGTTTTTCTAGAGTTGTCATCAAGGGCGACCCAGAGTTGAATGCCATGGAGATTTCCCTCAGTTTTTCTAGAAACCTCACTGTGTGAAATGCCACGCCCCGCGGTCATCAGATTCAACTGACCAGGCTTGATGGTTTGAATGCTTCCAATGCTGTCACGGTGCTCAACCTCGCCTTCAAATAACCAGGTGACGGTTTGCAGTCCGGTGTGTGGGTGGGCTGCCACCACCATGGCATCTGTTTGCTCAGTTGGGCCGAAGTAATCCACAAAACAAAAAGCACCTATGGTTCTTAGTTGCTTATGTGGGATTGTTCTTCTAACTTCAATATTCACCCTGGTGTTTAGCTTCACCTTGCGTGACTCCAGAAGCATCTTCATTGCTTTCTAAACAACCGAACCGACCAACGTGTTCCACGTCGGTCGGTTCAGCTGATGGCTAGTTATTAGAAGAATCCCAACTTGGATTCGCTGTAGTTGACCAAGAGGTTCTTGGTCTGCTGGTAGTGCTTGAGCATCATTAGGTGATTCTCGCGTCCAATACCAGATGACTTATAACCACC
>CAJXMQ010000097.1 GCA_913056225.1 uncultured Micrococcales bacterium
TCGTTGATGTATCGTGCACCCATACTGAGCGCAATCTCTGCAGTTGAGGCATTCATGGTGTCAACACTTAGGTCAATCACCTCAGCCAGTTCATTCAAAACAGGAAACAGTCTCCGCTGCTCTTCAGTGCTTTCTATCCGTTCAGCCCCAGGCTTTGTGGATTCAGCACCAACATCGATAATTTCTGCCCCCTGCGAGTGCATAAGCTGCGCCTGCGCGTAGGCTGCCTGAGGGTCATTGAACATACCTCCATCGCTGAAGCTGTCTGGGGTTATGTTCAGCACTCCCATGAGTTTTGGTCTCATTTTGAAATAAGCCCCATCGCCTCCTGGCGATGCTCAATTTGTTGCATCACTCCACGAGCAGAACTGGTTACGGTCTCAACCTCGGGCTGCCTGGCTCCGCGACTGGCCACACACTGATGCTTGGCCTCTAAAACCACCAAAACACCCTTTGGAGAAAGGCCTGCTTCAATTGCATCGGCAATTTCATTGCCCAGATTTTCTTGCAGTTGAGGTCGAGCGGCAAGTGTTTCAACAACCTTTGCAATTCGACCAAGCCCAATGATTTTTTCATCTGGCAAATATGCGACGTGAGCAACTCCGGTGAAGGGAAGCAGATGATGTTCGCAAATAGAAACCAGCTCTATGTCTTTCAGCATCACCAGATCTGTTGATTCTGCTGGGAAAGTTTCGTCTAAAAATTGAACGGGGTCGACACCAATACCCTTGAAAAACTCTTGGTAGCTCTCACTCACAAAAGTTGGGGTCTGTTGAAACTGCTCCCGATCTGGATCTTCACCAATCGACAAAAGCAGTTCCCGAACCGCTTTTTTGATGCGCTCCGCGTCCATTAGCTTTTATCGTCGGCTTTGCTGGCTGTCTTGGTTGCAGCTTTGGCCCCGGTCTTGGCGGCAGGCTTCTTGGCAGCGGGTTTCTTGGTGGCGGGCTTCTTGGGCTCAACCTTCTTGCGCTCAGGAACCGCAACCGGACCTTTTTTGGAGTGAGGGCGGGTTTCGCTGGAGTGCCAGACTTTGCGCTGAGGCAACTTCTTTACTGGCTCAAAAATGGTTTCGATGTCCTCTTGATTCAAGGTCTCTCGCTCCAAAAGCTGCTCAGCCAACGAATCCAACACAGCTCTGTTTTTAGTCAAGGCTTGGTGGGCTTCGTTTAGGGCACTATCCAGAATTTTCTGGACCTCTTCATCAACCAATTCAGCTAAACGGTCTGAGTAATCTTTTGAGCTTCCAAGGTCTCTTCCCAAAAATGGCTCGCTGGAGCCACTTCCCAGAGAAATTGATCCAACCTCAGAACTCATGCCGTATTTGGTGACCATCATGCGTGCTGTTGATGTCGCTTTCTCAAAGTCATTACTTGCACCAGTGGTTGGGTCATGGAAGACAATCTCTTCAGCTACCCTGCCGCCCATGGCATAGGCAATCTGGTCCAATAATTGATTCCTAGAAATCGAGTAGCGGTCTTCCATTGGAAGCACCATTGTGTAACCAAGGGCTCGGCCTCTGGGCAAGATGGTGATCTTGGTAACTGGGTCACTGTTGTTTAGTGAGGCAGCAACCAGTGCGTGCCCCGCCTCGTGATATGCGGTGATGAGTCTCTCAGTGTCTTTCATCAACGAGTTTTTCTTCTGAGGTCCACCAATAACTCGGTCGATCGCCTCGTCCAAAACCTCGTCATCAATCTTCTTTTTTCCAAGTCTCGCCGCCAGCAGTGCTGCCTCGTTCAAAACGTTTGCAAGATCTGCACCGGTAAAGCCAGGTGTTCTGCGAGCAATTGTGGCCAGGTCAACGTCTTTAGCCATTGGCTTGTTTTTGGAGTGGACCTTCAGGATTTTTTCACGACCCACCAAATCAGGAGCTCCGACACCGACCTGGCGATCGAATCGACCTGGTCGCAACAAAGCTGGGTCCAAAACATCAGGACGGTTGGTTGCAGCAATCAAAATTACGTTGGTGTTTGTGTCAAAACCATCCATTTCAACCAGTAGCTGGTTCAGTGTCTGCTCGCGCTCATCGTTTCCACCACCAACACCTGTTCCACGGTGGCGACCAACAGCATCAATTTCATCTACGAAGATGATTGCTGGAGCACTTTGTTTGGCCTGCTCAAACAGGTCTCTAACCCTGGAGGCACCAACACCCACAAACATCTCAACAAAATCACTACCGGAGATTGAGAAGAAAGGAACTCCAGCTTCACCCGCAACCGCTTTGGCAACCAAAGTTTTACCAGTTCCCGGAGGGCCATAGAGCAATACGCCGCGAGGAATCTTCGCTCCCAAGTCTCTGAACTTCTTAGGCTCCTGCAAAAACTCTTTCAGCTCCTGAAGCTCTTCCATGGCCTCTTCAACGCCAGCAACATCTTTGAAGGTGATGTCAGATGACTCTTTGCTCACCATCTTGGCTTTTGATTTACCAAACTGCATCACTCGGTTGTTTCCACCCAGAGCACCACTCATGATGAACCAGAAGATCAAACCAATCAAAATGAATGGAAGCAGTGTTCCCAATAAGGAGAGAATCCATGGAGTGTTCGGTACCTCATCAGTCCAACCATCTGACGGTTGCGCTGACTGCACCAACTCAGCAATGAATTGGTCTCTCCCGGTTACGTAATAAAACTGAACCTCATTGCCTAGAGGGCCGTCTGGGCTGGTGAGTGTCAGATCAACCCGCTGCTCGCCATCAAAGATGACCGCTCTTTCCACATTGCCACCCTGCAGATATTGAATCCCCTGCTGGGTGTCAACCTTTTGAAACCCACCACCCGTTAGTAGCGAGGAACCAATTAGCAATACTCCGACCGCTACCGCAATCCAAATCCACGGTCCGCTGAGGATTCTTTTAAATAATGGTTTCTTCTTTTTGTCTTCGCTCACTTTTTCCTATAAACCTTTGGGTCCAGTATCCCCACACCCTTCAAAGAACGGTAGTGCTCGTCGTAATCCAACCCGTATCCGACAACAAATTCATTCGGAATGTCAAACCCAACCCACCTGACATCAATTTCCACCTTTATGGCATCGGGCTTTCTCAAAAGAGTCACTACCTCGACTGATTTTGCCCCACGCGCCTTCAGATTTGCTGTGAGCCAAGAGAGGGTAAGGCCTGTATCAACGATGTCTTCAACAATCAGTACGTCTCGACCCAAAACGTCTGTGTCCAGATCTTTCAAAATTCGAACAACACCGCTGCTGGTGGTGCCAGATCCGTAGGAGCTCACGGCCATCCAGTCCATTTCCACCGGTTCACCCATTTCCCGGAGCAAATCCGCCATGAACATGACAGCACCCTTGAGCACGCCAACGCATAAAACGTTCCCGCCTTTGTAGTGGTTGTCAATTTCAGCAGCAAGCTCAACAACTTTTTGTTGAATCTGCTCAGGGGACACTAAAACTTCAGAGATATCTGGGTGGTTCAGCTGCACAGCCGCTCCTAATCGAGATGGAGATTGTTACCGACCCTCTCTACTGTAATGCCTGGAACAGACAGTGGTCCCTGCCCGTGCCAATTGGTTACCAGCTTCTCTATTTCCAAAACATGCACTCGGCTAAATTCAACACCGTTGAGCTGCCCTAATTTGTGGATGATTCTCCTTCTTAGAGCGGTGTCTAAAAACTGCAGGTATTCGATTGAAACCACCTTTGGGTTTCCCAACTGCTCGATGTGGTTTTCCACTATCGGCTGAATAATCTCCTCCGCCTCCCGCATCTGATCAGCTGTTCTTGCCAATCCGGCAATCACCCCCGAAGAACCAGAAGCCTCCAACTGGCCCAAGATTTTCCGAATCTCAACTCGAGCAAACTTGGAATC
>CAJXMQ010000098.1 GCA_913056225.1 uncultured Micrococcales bacterium
CTCATTGCTGAGTATTCAGCAATTGGAGGTCGAGTTGGCCTAGTGATTCTGGTGTTGGCTGGCTTCTCAATCTGGCTTACCATCTCCTCGGCACTCAGACCGCTGAGAGAGGTTGAGAGAACAGCCAAAGATGTTGAGCGGGGTAATTTCCAAAAGAGGTTGGTTGAAAAACCAGACAATACCGAAATTGGAAAACTCAATAAGTCATTGAATTCCATGCTTGATGGAATTGAAACGGCATTTATAGACCGAGGCAAAACACTAAACCAGATGAGAAGGTTTTTGTCTGATGCCAGCCATGAGCTGAGAACCCCACTAGCCAGCGTTCAGGGGTATGCCGAGCTTTATCGAATGGGTGCGATGAAGAAAAAGGCCGATGTTGCCGAAGCTATGGAACGCATTGAATCAGAGGCCAAGCGAATGAGTGGTTTGGTGGATAACCTGTTGACCCTCACCAGGCTGGATGAACTTAACACTTTGGAAAAATCAGAAGCAGATGTGTTGGCAATCGCTAGATCTGCTGTTCAGGATGCTCAGGCCGCCAATCTAGACACTGATTTTGAAATTTGCGATTTGGCAGGAGCCGACCTACCTGAAACCAAGCAACTTTTAGCTGAAATCGATGTCAACCAAATCAAACAGGTGTTTACTAATCTGCTGGCCAATGCCGCTAGGTTCTCGCCTGAGGATAAGCCTGTTTCGGTTTCACTTGGCGAGGGAGAGTCATCTGTTTTGATCAAAATCATTGATCGCGGCGAGGGCATCCCGGATCAATTCAAAGAGAAGGTATTTGATCGTTTCTACAGAGTTGATAACTCAAGAAACAATCAAACCGGTGGCAGTGGACTGGGTCTTGCAATTGTGAAATCAATAGTTGATGCGCACAACGGAGAGATAACCATAAGTGACACAGAAGGTGGCGGAGCGACCTTTGAAATTGAAATACCAATTACTCAACCAAGTTAGTTTTTCCACACTCTAGAACAAACAACCTTTCCTGCCCTTGGTTCTCTGTGAGCATTGCACCATGGCCCAATTTTCAGTTGATAGCGAGAGAGTAATGGCTGCCAATGGCACCATTCAAGCAACCATTGGCAGGCTCAAATCAGAAGTTGACACCCTGCACACTCAACTCATTGCCCTGCAGGATTCTTGGCAGGGGCAAGCTGCAACCAGTTTTCAAGAATTGGTGGTCAGATGGAGAACAACCTCCGATGCGGTTGATGCTCAGTTGGCAGAACTGGGTTCCGCTCTGGCATTCGCAGCTCAGCAGTACTCAGAGATTGAACAGTCGAATCAAAGATTATTTTTATAAAAAAATAGGGTGGCCGAAGCCACCCTATTGATTTAGTTTTTGTTTAGAAGCCCATGTCTCCCGCACCGTGGTCGCCGCCACCCATTGCTGGCTGAGCAGGCTCTGGCTTCTCCGCCACAACCGCCTCGGTGGTTAGGAACAATCCAGCGATGCTGGCTGCGTTTTGCAAAGCTGACCTAGTTACCTTCACCGGGTCGCTGATGCCTCCGGCCAGCATGTCTTCATAGACACCTGTAGCTGCGTTGAAACCATGTCCTGGCTCTAGTAGTGACACTTTCTCGGCGACAACGCCTGGCTCCATGCCGGCATTCAAAGCAATTTGCTTCAGAGGTGAGGAGATTGCAAGTTCAACAATCTTGCCTCCAGTTGCCTCGTCACCTTTTAGCTTTAGCTTCTCAAACGCCTGCTTTCCTGCCTGTAGCAATGCAACACCACCACCAGCAACAATTCCCTCTTCAACCGCAGCCTTGGCGTTGCGGACAGCATCCTCAATGCGGTGCTTACGCTCCTTCAGCTCCACCTCGGTGGCAGCACCGGCACGAATCACTGCAACACCGCCGGCGAGCTTCGCTAGACGCTCCTGAAGCTTTTCACGGTCGTAGTCGCTATCGGTGGCGTCAATCTCGCGACGAATCTGCTCCACGCGACCTGCAATCTGATCTGCATCTCCAGCACCCTCAACGATGGTGGTCTCGTCTTTGGTGATTACCACCTTGCGAGCACGTCCCAGCATTTCAACTGTGGTGTTTTCAAGCTTGAGGCCAACCTCTTCGGCAATGACCTGTCCACCTGTCAAAATTGCCATGTCCTGCAACATTGACTTACGACGGTCTCCAAAGCCAGGAGCCTTCACTGCAACAGATTTGAAGATTCCACGAATCTTGTTCACAACCAGGGTTGCCAGAGCTTCGCCCTCTACGTCTTCAGCAATGATGACCATTGGCTTGCCTGACTGCATGACCTTGTCAACCACTGGCAACAGATCTTTCATGTTGGTGATCTTGCCGTTGACGATTAGCACATAAGCATCCTCCAGAATTGCTTCCTGGCGCTCAGGGTCGGTGACCATGTATGCGGAGATGTAGCCCTTGTCAAAGCGCATTCCCTCGGTTAGTTCCAAGTGGGTTCCAAAGGTGTTTGATTCCTCAACGGTTACCACACCCTCTTTTCCAACCTTGTCGATTGCCTCGGCGATAATCTCGCCAATCTCTGGATCAGCCGCACTGATAGATGCGGTGGAGGCAATCTGTGCACGAGTCTCAACTGGGACAGACATTTCCATTAGCTTCTCGGTGACGGCAGCAACTGCTTTCTCGATACCCCTGCGAAGACTCATTGGGTCTGCGCCAGCAGCCACGTTGCGAAGACCTTCGCGAACAAGAGCCTGTGCCAAAACTGTTGCAGTGGTAGTTCCATCACCTGCAACATCATCAGTCTTCTTGGCAACTTCCTTTACCAACTCGGCACCGATTCTTTCGAATGGGTCCTCTAGTTCAATTTCTTTTGCAATGGAGACACCATCGTTGGTAATTGTGGGAGCTCCCCACTTCTTTTCCAATACAACGTTGCGACCTCTTGGCCCAAGGGTCACCTTTACGGTGTCTGCTAGCTGATTGAGACCGCGCTCTAGACCGCGACGTGCCTCTTCGTCAAAGTGAATAATTTTTGCCATTTTGGCTTTTCTCCCGTTGCTCTTTAAAACATTAATTAGCACTCGACAAATTAGAGTGCTAACTAATTTTTAGCACTCTTAGTCTTAGAGTGCAAGCTAAGTGTCCTAAGTGTTGAAAATGTTTTCTTCGAATGCTGTTTTCGTCTTTGAATCATCAGGTTAAAAAAAATAGTTAGCACCCCTTTATCCAGGGCACTAACTAATTTCAGCACTCCGAAAAGTGCGGTTTAACGGTTTTTTGAAAAAACTAGTCGATGATGCTGACGTCCTGAGCCTGTGGGCCCTTAGGTCCGTCAGTGAGTTCGAACTCTACCTTCTGGTTTTCCTCTAGATTTTTGAATCCGTTTGAATTGATCGCACTGTAGTGAACAAACACGTCAGCGCCACCATCCTGGGCAATGAAACCAAAGCCCTTTTCTGAATTGAACCACTTAACAACTCCGGTGGCCATAACTACCTCTTCCTTACTGGTTCACCCAATCTGGGTGAGCCGAAACGGAAGCTGCGCCGCCGAACTCGACTTTGACCGAGTCTAGTAGCAGAATGAAACAAATTGTTTAACTAAATGATTCTGAGAACTAGTTGTTATCAAACTTGAAGGGGGTACACCGATGGAGTATCCAGTAAATAAAACCGCAGACCAGTGGCGCGAAGAACTCAACGAAATTGAATTTCAGGTGCTTCGATTGGCAGGAACCGAAAGAGCGTTCACCGGAGATCTGCTCGATGAGCACCGCAAGGGGGTCTTCACCTGCCGCGGATGCGGAACAGAGCTATTTGATTCTGAGACAAAAT
>CAJXMQ010000099.1 GCA_913056225.1 uncultured Micrococcales bacterium
GGTGTGTGAAAATACTTGCTGTAAATCTCATCATCGATTTGCTGTCTAATTTCAAGCTGCTCAAAAATCTTCCCGCCGGAATCATTCACCACCCACAATTGAACATTGGGCTGCGAGATTGAACTCAGATTCAATCCACCAACATCATGAATAGCTGTCAGGTCGCCAATGATTGCTCTAGTGACACCAGCAGTGTTCAGCGAGATACCAATAGCTGTTGAATTTGAGCCATCGATTCCAGCCAGACCACGATTGCTAAAAACACTGACCTCCTTGGCGGGGGCTACGTTGTTGGCGATTCGAATCATTTTGGAGGCACCCAAATAGATACTGTCGGTGTCGTTTGTGGCGGCATAAATTTTTTGAATTAACTGCTCTCGCCCAAATTCATGATTCTGAATTTGCGATTGCCATTTTTCTAGCCAACCTGAAATTGGGTTTGAGGCCTTCAGGCTCTCGGCAGAGACTGCATTGTCCCCGATGTCAAAAACACCGTGATCGGAGCTAACCACTGTTATCTGATCCTGCGAGCCGATGAGCTGGTTCACAACTCTTGTCAAAGTTGGCTTCCCAAACACCACAACGGATTGAATTTCTTCTGAGAGAGCTGTTTTCAGAAGTGCTTCGTAATTCAAGATGGCGTTATTGCCCGATCTCGCCCCAGAAGAAGGTTCTGCAAATAGGGGCCAGTTGGCGCTCTCTGCAAATTCTCTGGCCTGATCGCCGCCAGCTCCTGCGATCACAACCCCTCGAACACTGCAGTCAATCTCTGTGACTGTTTTGGAAGGCCTAGATAACTCAATCTTTTCTACAAACTTTGTAACTTCACTTTGCCCGCTAAGTGGCTCATCAAAACAAACATTTAACTGAATTGGTTTAGACGAATTCAAAGCAGCAATGAGTTTCTCTCTGGCAACATTCAGATCTTGCTCGGATTGAATGTCAACATACTCAATCAGCTCGCCAAAAATACCCGGCTGCAGAGTGGTCTGGTTGGAACCCTTGCCCCTGAGCCTTGTTGGTCGATCTGCCGTGATGGCAATAAGCGGGATGCCTGCGTGATGAGCCTCCAACATGGCTGGGTGCAGGTTTGCAACTGCTGTGCCGCTGGTGACAATCAAAGCTGAGGGTTTGTGGCTTGCAACGCTGTTTCCCAAGGCCATAAATGACATTGAGCGCTCATCCACTCGAACATAGCTCTCGGCTAATTCAACTTGAGCTAATTGCTCAACTGCCAAAACAAGTGACTGGCTTCGAGAACCAGGAGAAATAAAGAATCTTTCAACACCGACTGAGCTTGCTAAACCAATGACCCGATCAGCCAATGATTGGCTAATCATTTTTTGTCGTCTTCGTCGTTTTTCTTGCGACGCTTTTTGTTTTGATCACGCAGACGCCTCTGCATGTCTCTCAGAAATCTCGGATCGTCATCAGGTGCGGTTGGTTTGCGTTGGGGTTTTCCTCCGCCCCCTTCACGTAGGGGTCTTCCCAGCCAGAGATAAAGGGCTCCGCCAACTATTGGCACCAATAAACAAAGTGCTACCCATGCCCACTTCGGCAAAGCCCGCACCTTGGTTTTATCAGCGGTTGCGGAATAGACGGTTGTGAACACGGTGAACGCAATCACACCTACCGCAAGAACAATTAGCAAACGAGCCATGTTTTAACTCTAGCCTCCTCCGAATTAGACTGGTACCGATGAGAAATCCTTGGATCATTTACACAGTAAGCCGATTGGCTTTATTTTTCGGTGTATTCATCGCTTTAGCATTTATTGGCTTCAACCCATTTTTCGCCGCAATTATTGCAGCAATCATGTCATTCGCGATTGCCCTGTTGCTACTCGATGGCCAAAGGAAGGCGATGAGTGAAAAAATGCACAACACTTTTTCTTCAAAAAAAGATGATGACAGCGATTATGAGAACCAACTGTTGGACGAATCAGAAACTAACGAAGCTGATTCCGATAGCCATGGTGACAGCCCACGCAACTGACGCGTAACTGGTCAACTTCAATCCAGTAATTAGTTCTTTGGCAGATTTTGCCGTTGGCACCATAAGGCTCAGTGGAATCACTAATAACAACACAAGCCAGGTCAGGATTGCTGCTGGATAGGCCAAAACGTAGGGAAGAGTGATAATCATCGGAAGCCAAATCAAGAATAAATAAAGCGATTTGCTGGCCTTTGAACCCATCATCACCGCAAGTGTTCTCTTGCCCGCCTGCTTGTCAGTCTCAATGTCTCTAATGTTGTT
This sequence comes from uncultured Micrococcales bacterium, assembly GCA_913056225.1. GTDB lineage: Bacteria > Actinomycetota > Actinomycetes > Actinomycetales > Microbacteriaceae > CAJXVY01. Next base: position 2,257 of record CAJXMQ010000099.1, read on the forward strand.
TGAAACCAATACAGCCGCTGCGAATGAACCCAAACCAATGCCACCAATCAGGGCATCGCCTTGAAAACTCAGGGTTTGTGCAAAAGAAGTTCCTACGGTTGCGATGGGTCCAAAAAAGATAAACACGCTGAGCTCACCAAGTCCTGCATAACCATATGGATCTTTGCCTCCGGTGTAATACCAGGCGGCCAATATCGCCAGCACTCCAACGATTACCAGCCACCACTGCTGGGTGACAATCACGATTGCTGCGCCAGAGGCGGCAGCAAGAGCAAAAAACACAATGGCAACACGCAAAACTTTGGGTGGTTCCACGGCTCCCGATCCAGTTAGTCTCGCAGGCCCGACTCGGAACTCGTCAGTTCCTCGAACCCCATCGGAGTAGTCATTGGAGAAATTTACGCCTAGCTGCAAAAACAAACTGACCATCAGGGCCAAAAAGGCAATCGCCAGGTTGAGTTGATCGACACTGTTAGCGACTGCTGTTCCTAAAACAATTGGGGAGATTGCGAGTGGGAGGGTGCGCACACGAGCACCAGAAACCCACTGTGTGATTGAAGCCATGGCCCCATGCTACTCAGACAACAGGCTTTGAATCTTTTGTAAATCCAATTTCTGCGAGGAAAGTCTGGGGAGATCTCTGAATTGTTGAATCTTTTTTGGCTTTGCCTCGCGTCCAATGATTTCAACCAGGTGCTCAGAAATTGCCTCGCTGACCTCCGGTGTTCCCTCAAAGCCAATCGCTACTCTTTCTCCAAACTCTTGGTCTTCAATTGACACCGCAGCAATTTCAACCACTCCGGCAATCTCTCTTGAGATCTCTTCGACCCGATCCAAAGAGACTTTCAACCCACCAGAGTTGATGACCCGATCCGCCCTTCCCAGGATTTCTAATTTGCCATCCTCTTTGAAGCGAGCCAAGTCATTGGTGGCAAGCCATTCACTTTCGCTGTTTGCTAAAACTGATCCAGAAACCTCTAATAAGCCGTCATTTATTCTGAGCTTGGTATCCCCAATCGGCTCTCCGTCGTAAACACAGCCACCACAGGTCTCAGTCATGCCATAGGTGGAAATCAAATTAATGCCCATTGCTCTCAATTTCTGCATCACCGCAAAATCGCTTCTTTGACCACCGACCAAAATAGCCTCGAATTTTCTTAGGGAGGAAAACACCATTGGATCTCCATCAACAGCTTCTGCCAGGCGTGCTAGCTGAGTTGGCACGACTGACAGGTATCTTTTCCCCTCCTCCATCAAACTTGCACCTCGAACAAATGCCTCTGGTGTGAAGGGGAGCTGGGTGTTCATCAAAACTGGTTGCTGATCAGAAACAATTGATCTAACCAGGACCATCAGTCCAGCTACATAGTTCACAGGCAAGCTAAGTAACCACTGACCCTGACCAATTTTTTCTTCAGTTGCCTTGGCTGAGGCCAACATCGCCGACTGTGAAAGCTCAATTAGCTTTGGGGTGCCAGTCGAAGCGCTTGACTTGATAACCACC
>CAJXMQ010000100.1 GCA_913056225.1 uncultured Micrococcales bacterium
GTTTCATCGGTGTCGTTGGTTCCGTTGAACACCTCGTGGAATTTATCCAAAAGCTCTTGGTGCAAAAACACCTGGGCGTAGGTTTCTGCTAGCCGTGGCAGAAGCCTTCTCTGGTGACGCTGGTAATCCATTAGCTTCACCTCTTCACCATCAATGCCTGGGAACTGCCTGCGCTCATTTCCGTATCTAACTGCAATTGTCAAAGCTAGTTTCTGAGCATTGGTGACAGCCCCGGTGAGGCTGACTCGTCCTTGAACCAAGGCACCCAACTGGGTGAAGAATCTTCTTCCCTTTGACTCGATAGATGAGCTGTATTGGCCATCGACAGAAACATCTGCATAGCGATTGAGAAGGTTTTCTCTTGGGATTCGGACGTTAGTGAAGTGAAGGCGACCATTGTCGATTCCATTCAACCCTCCCTTTAGGCCGTCATCCTCGCCACCGATGCCGGGTAGGAATTTCTTTCCCTTGCGGATTGGGACATAAAAAGCATGCACTCCATGGTTTTCACCATCGGTGATCAACTGAGCGAAAACAACCGCAGCCTGTCCGTGCTTAGCTGCATTTCCCAACCAGTCTTTCCAGCTGTGACGATCTGGGGTGTGGATTATGAATTCTTGAGTTTCTGCGTCATAGGTAGCAGTTGTTCCCAACGATGCAACATCACTTCCGTGACCGGTTTCACTCATGGCAAATGCCCCTGGGGTTGTCAGGTCAACCGCTCCTGGCAGGAACTTCTCGTGGTGATACTCGGTTCCTAGATACAAAATGGCTGAACCAAACAGTCCCCACTGGACTCCATATTTGATTTGCAGGGAGGGGTCTGCGAAGACAAGCTCCTCAAATGTTGAAAGTGATGCCCCAGGGGATCCAGATCCACCAACTTCTTTTGGGAAGCCATGCTGGGTAACACCTTTGTCTACCAATAGCTGAAGTGACTTCAAAACTCTCTCGCGGTGCTCCTCATAGGGCATGCCCTCGATCTTGTGGATGTCGTTTTGCTCCATCACACTGCGAACTTCTCTGCGGATATCTGCCCAACGACCCAAAATACGCTCGCCTAGCAGCGCTAGGTCTGGGGTTAGTTGCTTGCTTTCCACGATTGCTCCTTAGTTTGCATTTGGCATCAGACTAAAACCCTGTTGTCAACCATTGCTAGCGGTTTGTCAATGACAACAACAGCTCCAATAAAGACTAAGTACTGTTTGTAGTTTTTTACAAAGAATCTTTAGATTCCTTTATCTTTTTTTCTAAGTTTGAGATTCATGAAATAAAACAACCCAAGTCTTTTTTGATAACCCCAATGAGCAAATATGAGGTTGAATCGGTCTGGGACTACCCACGTCCACCCAGGGTAGAGCCCAGTGATGAGCTGATTGTCGTTACCCACAACGGTATTGAGTTGCTGAGGACCAACCGAAGTTTGAGGGTTTTAGAAACCAGCCACCCGCCAACCTATTACCTCCCCAAAGACGCGTTCAAAAAAGATGCTTTGGTGCCGGTGGATGGAAACACTTTTTGCGAATTCAAGGGCAGGGCTGATTATTTTGATTTGGTTCTGGGAGATACCACTCTCAAGAGATTCGCTTGGGAGTATCCAAACCCGACAAAAAACTTTCAAGACCTAATCGGATACCTCGCCTTCTATCCTGCAAGCATTGACTCAGTAACCGTCGATGGTGAAAAGGTTCAGGCCCAGGAGGGTGATTTTTATGGTGGTTGGATTACCTCAAGAGTGAAGGGTCCATTCAAGGGAGCGCCGGGGACCTGGGGATGGTAACTCCGATGTTTCCGCTGGGAACAGTGTTGTTCCCGCACATGCCACTGGATCTGAGGATTTTTGAACCAAGATATTTGAAACTCCTTGGGGATTTATTAGAAGAAGAAACTAAGCCAGAGTTTGGTGTTGTCTTGATTGAACGCGGTCAAGAGGTTGGAGGAGAGGATCAGAGGTTTAGCTTTGGCACTCTCGCCCGAATCAATCAGGTTTCTGCCAATGAACAGTTTTATTTCATTGAGACAGTTGGCACCGAAAGATTCAAGGTTGTTGACTGGGATTCAGAAGAGCCCTATCCGCAAGCCAAGCTAGAGAGGCTTCCGGATCTTGAATGGGATGACAATTTGTATCCATCAAGGGTTCATGTTGAGAAACAGGTGAGAAAAACCGTTAGCTTCGCAAGTGAATTCACCGAGCTTAGATTTCCTGCTGATACAGAACTTAGTGAGGACCCAGTTGCTGCAGCTTGGCAGCTGGCTTCAATGTTGCCAATGGGGCAATTGGATCAAATGGATTTATTGCAAAGTGAATCTGCTGAGGAGCTTTTATCTCAGACCTATGACTTGGCAGTTGCTGGAGAGCAACAGCTACAACAGATGATTGAAAACGACGAAGACTAATTGCCTTCAAACTCAGCTGGTTGCTTGGTGATAAACGCCTGCATTCCTCGCTGAACATCCTGGGTCATCATCAAGTTTTCAAGCCTTCTCATCAGCATCCGCTCTTCATCTCCCTCAAGCGAGTTTCTCGAGCTTTCCAATGTTTGCTGAACTGCTAGAGGAGCTTGGGCTGCAATTTTGTTGGCAATCTCAATTGCCTTGGTCAATGGATCATCATTGATCTCGGTGACGATGTTCATCTCCAGCGCTTTTTCGGCAGGGAACAGTTCTCCTGTTAGCAAATACCTCATGGCATTGGACCAACCTGCAACCCTTGGCATTCGAATTGTTCCGCCACCAAAGGGCAATATCCCTCGAGAAACCTCCAACTGTCCAAACACCGCATCCTTGGATGCAACCACGACTTCGCTGGCTAGAGCTAGCTCTGTTCCCAACGTGAAGCAATTTCCCTTGATTGCCATTACAACTGGTTTGCTTAGCTGCTCGGTGGTTATGCCCCATGGGTCAAGGCCACCTTCAGGAACCATGGTTAGTTTGCCAGTTGCCATCTTTGGGCCAACGTCGTTTAGGTCAAGACCAGCAGTGAAGTGATCGCCGTGGGCGTGAACAACGACCGCTCTAATGTTGTCGTCGGTGTGAGCAGAGCCATAGGCCAGAGCAAGTTCTGCGAGCATTTGCTCATCTGCCGCGTTCATTTTCTCGGGACGGTTTAGACCAATAAGCCTTAGGTGACCTTGATCCTCAACTGAAATCTTTTCCGGCATTGCGCTTTCCTCCAACTTTCCCCTAAGCTAACATGTGCTTAATACTAGAAGTATATTTCAGGAAACAGATTGCTATGAACTGGACATTTTTGACCAACCACGGTCACGTGCTGATAATTCTAAGTCGAAATCCTGACATCAGGATAAGCGAACTTTCGGAACAAATTGGTATTTCCCAAAGGCAGGTCAGCAACATCCTGCGCGACCTGTATGAGTCTGGCTACCTAACTAAACAAAGGGAAGGCAGACGAAACACCTACAAAATAAGTGAAAATGCACCCCTGCGACATAAATCCAATCAGGAACACACGGTGAATGAATTGATTCAAATCTTGGGAGATAAAGAATGAATATTTTCGAACTTGCACTGCAAAACCTAACCTCCCCACCGGTATTGGCCTTCGCACTTGGGTTGTTGGCAACGGCAATCAGAGCCGATCTGAGGCTGCCTGAGGCTGTTTATCAGGGGCTAAGTTTTTACCTTTTGCTGGGTATTGGTATCAAAGGTGGTGTTGCTCTGCGCGATGCGGAGTTTTCAGAGATTGCGCTACCGATTGCTGGAACA
>CAJXMQ010000101.1 GCA_913056225.1 uncultured Micrococcales bacterium
GTTAGTTTGGCGTTTTTCGCGGCGTCTGCCTTACGAACATTCTTACGCACTTTTTTGTCACTCGCTGACGCTTCCCCCAAAGCCTCCGGCGTCCAGATCTCCATATCCTCATCCGAATACTGAGTTTTGCTGGCTCTTCTGGATTTAAATTCTGGAAGTTTAGTTTCCGGGGCAAGCCTTCTGGCAAAAAGCAAAAATCCAGTGTGACCAATCATTCTGTGCTGCGGTCTCACCGCAAGCCCTTCAACGTGCCAGCCTCGAACCATGCTTTCTTGAGCTTGCGGCTGGGTGTATCCCCCATGGGTCTCAATCGCCTGTGTGACGCGGGAAAGTTGGGTAACTGTTGCGACATAAACAATTAGCACTCCACCAGGCCTCAGCGCCTCAGAAACTTCGCCAATACAGTTCCATGGCGACAGCATGTCCAAAACCACCCGATCTATTTCACCGTTACGTCCAAGGTTAGGAAGCTCATCTTCCAGCGCCCCAACCTTGATGGTCCAGTTTTCTGGGTCTCTGCCAAGTTCAGCGATCACATTTGATCTTGCGATTTGAGAAAAGTCTTCTCTTTTTTCAAAACTGATTAGTTCCCCACTGTCACCAATCGCCCTCAGTAGATAGCTTGAAAGCCCACCAGAGCCAACCCCAGCCTCTACCACCCTGGCACCGGGATATATATCCCCCTGAGCAATGATTTGGCCCGCGTCCTTGGGGTAAATGATGTTTGCCCCCCTTGGCATTGAGAGCACAAAGTCACTAAGCAGTGGCTTCAATGCCAGGTACTCAATTCCAGCTGAATTCTTAACAACCGACCCCTCGGGCAAACCAATCAGTTGACTGTGTAAGATTTCTCCTTTGTGGCTTCCCCACTTGCCATCCTCGGCCAGCGTCAAAGTGTTCATCCTGCCCTTGGGGCCAGTCAGCTGAACGCGGTCACCGACTACAAAAATCTCAGGCTTTGACACGATTATCCTCATAAATCTGTTGCAATCTATTCATGTCGACCCCCTGCAGGGTATCAATCAAAATTCGTCCCGGTTGCTCAGGAATGGATGCTATGTGCGGAATCCCAATCGCCACTGTGCCCGCAGTCTCTGCACTTGTGAGACCTGTTTTACTGTCCTCAAGAGCAATACAACTTGCGGGTTCTGCACCAAGAATCTTTGCTGCCGTCAAATATGGCTCTGGATGGGGCTTACCAAACTGCACTTGGTCCCCTCCCAACACAACGTCAAAAGCTTTAAATGGAATCTTGTCAACGACCTTTTTTGCCATTTCGGTCATACTCATTGTCACCAGTGCGGTTGGAATCTGGTTTTGCTTTAGCTCCAGTAGCAACTCCAGCGCACCGGGCCTGAAAGGCAACTCTTCTTGAATTTGATCCATTACACCGGTTGTTAGCTCGTCAATAATGTCTTGATCCGATTTCTGCTGCAGATTGAATTTTTTTCTGATGAGCCCTGCTGTGTCATAAAGCGAATAACCAATGAATTGTTCTGCATCACTCAGCTCCCAGGTGGCGTTGTGTCGACTAGCGAAGTCCTGCTCGCTTTTCAACCAGTACGGTTCGGTGTCAACCAGTGTGCCATCCATGTCCCACAACACTGCTTGAAAAGTCTGTTTACTCATCAAGTATGAGTTTAGCTTGCTAATCAATTAGAGTTTCAGGGCAAAAGAAAGGTCAGCTTGTCAGCTTTTTCAGATTCAAAGATTCTGCTTGTTGCGTTTGAAGGTTGGAACGATGCAGCGGATGGTGCGACGCTGGCGGCAGCTGAGATAGTCAATCAAATCGGCAGCAGTGTTTTAGAGAGCATTGATCCTGAAGAGTATTTCGATTTTCAATTCTCAAGACCTTTGGTCAAAAACCTAGAAGACGGCACTCGGGAGCTAATCTGGCCAACTGCTGAACTGTATGGTGCGAGCTATGAAGTGACCGACAACTTTCCCAAAATGGCTGATGTTTTCGTGCTCACCGGACCAGAACCCTCCCGAAGATGGCGAGCATTTGCAGATGAAGTGATGCAATTCATCGAAGATCGAGAGATCGAAGCTGTTTTGTTCATGGGAGCGATGCTGGCGGATGTTCCCCATTCAAGACCGATACAGATTTTCAAATCATCACCATTCAAGGAAATCCGCGAAAACTACGATGCGGAAGCGCCTCAATATGAGGGTCCAGTTGGCATTCTCAGCGTCATTGCTGAGCGCTTGCAATCCGAGAACATCCCCTTTATGAGTTTCTGGGCGGCTGTTCCGCACTACGTACACAACACCCCCGCCCCAAAGGCCGCCATGGCATTGCTGCAGGCGGTAGAGGATGTGTTGAATGTTGGCCTGGACGGATCAGACCTTGCCGAACAATCGTTTGAATGGGAACGAGGGATTGATGAGGTTGCCGAGCAGGATGATGAAATGGCTAACTACATCGAGACTCTGGAACAAAGAAGAGACTCCATGGACTCAGAACAGGTCAGTGGCGAGCAGATCGCCTTTGAGTTTGAAAAATATCTCAGGCAGAACAAAGACCGCCCCGATGACGGAAAAGGTTTTTAGAGGGCGACTAACACGAACACACCAACTACCACTCTCCAAATGACGAATGGTAGGAAACTTCCCTTTTTCACATAAGCCAACAACAGGGCAATCACGGCATAGCCGACAAGAAAGCTGACGATGGTTGCCACAACGGTGGAGGCAAGAAGCTCCGGTGGCAGCGATGAATAACTGGTTGCAAACTGATAAAGCCCTGCTCCCAAGACTGCAGGTATTGCAATTAGGAAACTAAATCTGGTCGCTGCCTCACGGTTCAGTCCCAAAAGTCGACCCACCGTGATTGATCCACCAGAGCGCGAAACCCCAGGGATCAGCGCAAGGGCTTGGCCGAGACCAATCAGAACGCCTTCCTTGATGCCAATCTGATTGATGTCTTTGGTCTTGGGCCCCAACCAGTCAGCCAGACCGAGGGCAATACCGAAGATAATCAACATGATCCCAATCAGCGTCAGCGATCTCAACTCATTCTCTATTTGGCTTTCAAAACTCAACCCCAAGACAACAATCGGGATAGTTCCAATGATGACAAGCCATCCCATCCTGGAATCCGCGGGCTGCGCCTTGAGAGGCTTCAGGGCATTGCTGAACCAACTGCGCAGTATTCGATAGATGTCCTTGGCGAAATAAAGCACGACCGCCATTTCCGTCCCCAACTGGATAATGGCAATGAAAGCGGTTAGTTGGGGCCTGCTCAGGTCACTCAGATCAAGTAATTCCTGAGCTATTTGCACGTGGGCCGAAGAGGAGACGGGCAGAAACTCGGTTAGGCCCTGCACCAAACCAAGAATTAGAGCCTCTAGAAAACTCATTCCTCTTCAGCTATTTCCAAAGGAAGGTATTCATCAAATTCAACACCAAGTGATTCTTCGTAATCCAAGAATGCGTCTTCAAGGTTGTTATTGGCTTGAGCGATAAATTCATCATTTCCACCGTGGTTTTGACTTATCAACTCATAATGTCGCTCAAAAGCGCTGATAAGCTTTGTCAAGGCTTGTCTTGAATCACTCATAACAACACGGTAGTGCCCAAACTGCTTATCCCCAAGCATTTGGGTTTCGTGTTAGATTTAGGCGGCTTGTTCACCGGTCCGGGTGGCGGAATAGGTAGACGCGCTAGCTTGAGGTGCTA
>CAJXMQ010000102.1 GCA_913056225.1 uncultured Micrococcales bacterium
GCAACCCTGATGGTTAGTTCACCATTGGCTTCAAACTCAGAGATTGAAAATGGGTGCTGCTCTTTTGAAAACTCGGGGAAACTGATGAATACAAATTGCCCGGCCTCTGGAAGCCTGACTTTTTTGTTTCTGGCTGGAACAACAGTGATCTCCAAGTATTGGTCATAGTCATCAAGTTCTGAAACCTTGAAGGCTCTCAAACTTAGGCCCAGATCGATAGCGATAATCCTGTAAACAAATGCAATGGTTCCTAGGGCAACGAACACCAGGAAGTAATTACTCCAGGCTGAGAACAGGGCAAAGGTGTTTTCACTAGTTATGAAGTGAAAGGCGCCCAGCAAAAAAGGAACGATGAATAGCTTGTGTGAAAACTTCCAAATCGCATAGGGCACTATCTTAAAAATAGAGACGATGGTCAAAACAATCACTATTTGCTCTGCTAGTTCCGCCAACTCGTAGCCCAATTCAGCCATGTCTTCACCAAAAGGCATGATTGGATTTCCGACATCGTTCTCTGCCTGAATATGCAGCCACATGGTCAAAACAGCGAGCAAAGAAAACATCCGGTGCCAAATGTATGTTCTGTCGAAACCGCCAAAAAGTCTCTGCACTGACTCGACTCTGGAGGCCAAAAGCATGGACCAGGAAAAATAGACCAAAGACGCACCACCGATGCCCAGCCCATACCAATCGGTTCCCTCTCGACCAACAAAGGGGGCAAAAGCAATCAGTCCAGAGACCAACGCCAACAAAGGAACAATTAGGTTCGATGCTGATAGCAATCTTGCGATTGACAACGTCTCACGTTTTCTAAATTTTCTAACGCCACTGCGCAGCCCGTCAATTACAACCATTGCCAAAAACCTTTGCCCTTTACTCCTAACAGGCTAGGCCCCAACAATGCGTGTTGGGTGGCAACTTGGTCAAAAAATGCTGGGAGCTTTGTTTTAGAGCAAACTCGGTATCTTTTGCTCGGCGGCAACATTGGCCCTTCTGAACACCAATGTGACAGCAGTTGAGATCAAAACAATGAACAGCGAGTACAAAGCTGGAACCAACAAGATCTGGTCAAGGCCTGGGTTATCGGCATACACGGCTACAACTACAGCAATCGCTAACGGACCATTATTGATTCCAGTCTCCAACGAAATCGTTCGAGCGTTCATTGGGTGCAACCTAATTGCCTTGGCAATCAGATAGGCAACCGTGATTCCAACAACTCCCATGCCGATGGCAATAACGTAGGTTGGCCACTCGGTGGTTAGAAGCAACTGCCAGTTTCTTGGAACCCAAATGATGATCAGGAATGGGATGAACAGCAATCCAACAACGCTTCCTATCAACTCGATTACAGCACCCACATTGGCACTGTAGCGGCGAAGAATCATGCCAAGTCCAACTGGGATTATCAGTCCAACAATCACAAGCGCCAACTCGCTGAACGGAACTGATAACGACTCATCCAGTCCCAGCAAGTTTGAATAAATAAACAACGCCGCAGGAGTCATGATGAATGCCCACAGGGTTGAGTTCACAGTCATAGTGACACTCAGGGCAACATTGCCTTTGGAGAAATAGGTAAACAGGTTTGAAGTTGTTCCAGCTGGAACGCTACCCATAATCAATGCACCGAGTGCTACGAACAAAATGCCCTCAACCGTTGAAAACGGCAACAGAACTGAAATTATCAATAGATAGGTAACCAGGGGCATAATCAAAAACTGTGTTGCCCAACCAATTACCAATCCCCAAGGACGCCTCAGCGCCAAGCCAAAGTCCTTTGGAGTCAGTCCCGCTCCAAGACCAAACATGATGATTACCACCAGAATTCGAAGCAGAGTCTGCTCAAACTCGTTAACTACTGTTGCGCCACCGGCTTCCTCAGCCAAAATCATTAGGTTGTGCATGACTAAGCTCCCTTGCTCTCGGTATTCGAGTCAGAAGCAATTGCCCCGTCTCTAAGTTCTCTTCTCAAGATTTTTCCAATGGGGCTCTTTGGTAGCTCATCCACGATTGTGATCTTCGATGGGACCTTGTAGCCAGCCAGGTGCTCACGACAGTAAGCGATGATTTCATCTTTGCTTGGTTCTCGAAGAGAGGAGACCACAAAGGCGTGAACCTTCTCGCCACTTTTCTCATCGGGATAGCCAATGACACCAACTTCGGTGACTCCGTCCATGGAAGAAATTAGCTCTTCCACTTCATTCGGATAAACATTGAAACCACTCACCAAGATCATGTCTTTCTTGCGATCCACAATCTTGAAATAGCCATCCTCATCCATTTCTGCGATGTCACCGGTGTGGAACCAGCCATCACGAATTGAGTTGGCCGTCTCGTCATCTCTCTGCCAGTAGCCCTTCATAATCTGTGGACCTTTGGCTACCAGCTCCCCTGGTTCACCAGCAGCAACTGGCTTTCCATCTTCATCAACACATCGAATGTCGGTTGAAGGAACAGGAATTCCAATTGAACCAAGTTTTGATTTCCCACCCAATGGGTTGAATGACAAAACAGGTGAGGTTTCAGTCAAACCGAAGCCCTCCACAATCGGGGTGCCAGTGACTTCCTGCCACTTAATGGCAACGCTGTCGTGCAGTGACATTCCACCAGCTGCTGAGGCAACCATGTGCTTTGGCGGTCTTTCAATAAACCAGCGCTCATTCAACAGTGCGTTGAACAAGGTGTTCACTCCACTAAGCCAGGTGATCTTGTAATTCTCAAAAGCTCGCTTCATGTTCCCTGGGGGCCTAGGGGATGGAACCAAGATGTTTCTTGCACCCACGTGGTAGAAACCAAGCAAATTCACCGTGAAGGCGAAGATGTGATACAGCGGCAGGGCTGTCAACACAATTTCTTTGCCAGCTCGGATGTATTTGCCATTCATTGCAATCATCTGCATTGTGTTGGCAACCAAGTTGCCGTGGGTTAACATCGCACCCTTAGAAACACCTGTTGTTCCACCTGTGTATTGCAATGCTGCAATTGTGTCCAGGTTCACATCTTTGTGATAGCTAGCAACATCCGCATTGGTTTTTGAGCCCATGTCCAGAGCTTGCTGGAAAGGAGTGTGCTGGACGGTGATTTTCGGCAGTGTCCTGCTCCAGACTTTTTGAACAAGGCGAATGACACCTGCCACAACTGAGGGGAAAAACTCAGAGATCTTTACAGTCACCACTGTTTCAATGTTGGTCTTTCCTAAAACCTCAGGAAGCCTGTCGGCAAACATGTCAATGATGACAAGTGCCCTGGCACCAGAGTCTCGGAACTGGTGAATCATTTCTGATGGCGTGTAAAGCGGGTTGGTGTTAACCAAAACAAGCCCTGCCTTGAAAATTCCAAAAGCAACGATTGGATAGGCAAGATCGTTGGGCATTTGAACCGCGACCCGATCTCCTGGTTTCAGCTTTAGTTGCTCACGCAAATATTTTGCGAAAGAGTCAGAGTGCTTATCCACCTGCTGATAGGTCAGTGATCCATTCATGCCGTTTGGCATCACCTGGGTGAAAGCTGTCTGCTTTGCATATTTGTCTACAGAGTCCTGCAGTAGATCAGGAAGATTGCTGTATCCAAGATCAACTATCTCTTTTGGAACATCCGCCGGGTACTGCTCCATCCATGGGCGCTCAGTCATCGTTGGCCTTTCGCCT
>CAJXMQ010000103.1 GCA_913056225.1 uncultured Micrococcales bacterium
GTTTATCGGTGTATTGGTGAAATGGTGTGAGTCTGTCCTCGTGACCAAAGACCTGCCTTGCACTCCACCTCTTACACACTGTCTGACCCTCAACCGCACCCAGGGCATCTGTTGGAAATAAAACTCCATCGTTTTCGTAAGCCTTTGACAATGCCCCGGTTGAGTGAGCTTTCAGAAAGTGCACTGGAATGCCCAGGTGTTCGGTGGCTAGGTTGGTAAACCTGTGAGCTGCTGTTTCGTAACCCACGGCATAGGTGTCTCTCAGATCTTCAACTGCCAGCTCTCTATTCTGCTTGGCTTCTTTCAAAAATTTCACAGCACTTGTCTGGTCAATCAATAACGCTCCAGCCAGGTAGTTGATTTCAACCCTTTGCTGCAGGAAATCCTCATAGCTTCTAACATCTTTGTTTCCAAGAGCATAGGCAGCCAAGGCTTGCAGCAAGATGGTTCTGGGATCACCCTGAGCATTTCTGGGCAGATAGATTCTCATGTTCTTGGCATCGGTAACAGACCTGGTTGAAAACGGAAGGTCTGAGACGTAATGCAGACTGAATCCGAGGTGGTGGGCTAAATCTGCTGAAAGTCTTTGAGAAAGAGGCCCACCTTTATGGCCAATTGCTTGGTGCAGATCAAGGGCCAGTTGTTCAAGCTCTGGGAAGTAATTATTTTTGCCCCTCATTTTTTGACGAAGATCGGTATTTGCCCTTCGAGCTTCTTCGGGGGTTGCCGCACGCTCTGAATGCATCCGCTGCAATTCGTTGTGGAGGCCAAGAACTACCTTGATTGATTCATCGCTCAGAGATTTCCTGATCGGAAGTTCCGGAAGATTTAGTTTTTTGAAAAGCGGACCGCGTTGAGCTTTTTCAAATTCAATCTCTAACGCCGCTCTGCCGGTTGGAATCCTTGAATTGATTAGCTCATCCAGCTCTACATCCAATGCTTTTGCAATGGTGTGCAACTCTGCAAGCTTGGGGTCTTTTTTACCAGTCTCTATTCCTGAGACATAGCTTGTGGCGCGACCGAGGATTTCAGCAAGCGAATCAAGGTTCATGCCCTTTTCGTTTCTGAGCGCACGAATGCGCTTTCCAACAATGAGTGCGTCCAGATTGTCGTTCTCGGCAGTTTTTTCTTCCATAACAGCCCCTTTTTTCTTATTTGAGAAAAATAGCGTTTTTTCTCTGATATTTCTACTATTTTTTGCTTATTTTGCAGAAATGATTTGTTGTAAGGAAACATAAGAGGAGTAGAAATGTCAGGTTTCAGAGATGGAGATCAAACTCAAACCGCTGCCGAGTTGCAGGCTGAGTGGGATTCCAACCCAAGATGGGCAGGCATCAAAAGAGATTACACCGCCGAGGATGTAGTCAAGCTGCGTGGCCCAGTTCGTGAGGAGCGCACCTTAGCTAAGCGTGGCGCCCAGAAGCTTTGGGAGCAGATTCAGCAAAACGATGACCCCAATGAGTGGATCAGCGCTCTTGGTGCCCTGACTGGTAACCAGGCTGTTCAGCAGGTTCGTGCAGGCCTAAAGGCAATTTATCTCTCAGGTTGGCAGGTAGCAGCAGATGCAAACCTTTCCGGCCAGACCTACCCAGACCAGAGTCTTTACCCAGCAAACAGCGTTCCAGCTGTAGTGCGCAGAATCAACAATGCTTTGATGCGTTCAGCTCAGATTGAGTATTCAGAGGGAAACCTCGAGCGCGACTGGATGGCTCCCATTGTTGCCGATGCAGAAGCAGGGTTCGGTGGTCCACTAAACGCCTTCGAATTGATGTCACAGATGATTGAGGCCGGTGCCGCTGGAGTGCACTGGGAGGATCAGCTGGCCAGTGAGAAAAAGTGTGGTCACATGGGTGGAAAAGTTTTGGTTCCAACCAGCCAGCACGTCAGGACTCTAAACGCCGCCCGAATGGCAGCCGACGTAGCGGGAACAGACACCATTGTTATTGCAAGAACCGATGCACTGGCTGCCACTCTGCTAACTAGTGATCACGATGAGCGTGATGCCAAGTTTGTTCGTGGAGAGCGCACCAAGGAAGGCTTCTTCGAAGTTCAAAATGGAATCGAGCCAGTGCTGAGCCGAGGACACGCATATGCAGAGTATGCAGATCTACTGTGGGTGGAATCAGCAGAGCCAGACCTGGAGCTAGCACGCAAGTTTGCTGAGAGCATCCACAAAGAATTCCCTGGCAAGAAACTTGCCTACAACTGCTCACCAAGCTTCAACTGGAAGCGTCACCTAGATGATGACCAGATTGCTAAGTTCCAGAAAGAGCTTTCAGCAATGGGATATGCATTCCAGTTCATCACCCTGGCCGGATTCCACAGCCTGAACTACGGCATGTATGAACTTGCTATGGATTACAACGAGCGTCAGATGAGTGCATACGTTGATCTGCAGGAGGCTGAGTTTGCAGCAGAGTCCAGAGGTTACACAGCAACCAAGCACCAGCGTGAGGTTGGTACCGGTTACTTCGATGCAATTTCAACAGCTCTGAACCCAGATAGTGCAACTTTGGCACTCGCTGGATCAACAGAAGAAGAACAGTTTCACTAAATAACGCAGTAACAATCAAGGAGAAAACAATGGATATCAGAGTAGTAGGACCCCTAAAGCCAAGGTTCGAAGAAATTCTTACCGAGGATGCGCTGAAGTTCGTGGGACAGCTGCAGGCAAAGTTTGCCGGCAAGCGTCACGACCGACTGATGCACCGCATGGAGGTCCGCAACCACGTCAGTAACGGACGTGATCTAAAGTTTCTCCCTGAGACCGAGCACATCAGAAACGATGGCTCATGGAAGGTTGCGGGATTCGGTCCGGGACTGGAAGATCGACGTATTGAGATCACCGGTCCCACCGACCCCAAAATGACTGCGAATGCCATGAACTCAGGTGCCAATGTTTGGCTAGCAGACCAAGAGGATGCAACCAGCCCAACCTGGCACAATGTGATCACCGGTCAGCTGAGTCTTTATGACGCAATCAGGGGTCAGTTGGACTACACCTCTCCCGAGGGCAAGAACTATCAGGTGACAGCAGAGCAGACACCAACCATTGTTATGCGCCCCAGGGGATTGCACATGGTTGAAAAGCACCTGCTTTATCGCGACCAAAACGGACTAGAGGTTGCAACCAGTGGTTCGCTAGTTGACTACGGTCTGTATGTTTTCCACAACGCCAAGCAGCTGATTGCCAATGGCAAGGGGCCATATTTCTATATCCCCAAGCTAGAGAATCACTTGGAGGCAAGACTGTGGGATGAGATCTTTAGTTTCACCGAGGAGTACCTAGACATTCCTCACGGAACCATTCGCGCAACAATTCTGATTGAGACCTTCGGGGCTGCGTTTGAGATGGACGAGATCCTGTTTGAACTGAAAGATCACTGTGCTGGCTTGAATGCCGGTCGTTGGGACTACCTGTTCAGCATCATCAAAAACTACCGCACTCGTGGAACCAGCTTTGTGATGCCAGATCGTAATCAAATTTTGATGACGCTTCCGTTCATGCGTGCCTACACAGAGCTATTGGTAAAGACCTGTCACCGCCGTGGAGCACACGCGATTGGTGGAATGAGTGCCTTCATTCCAAACAGGCGTGATCCTGAGGTAACC
>CAJXMQ010000104.1 GCA_913056225.1 uncultured Micrococcales bacterium
GTCTCTGCGCAGTGATGTTGCCATTGCAATAGCGGCAAACACCAAACCAATCAAGACCAATACCAAGGCTGCCACTAGCGGTGGTAGGTAGTTGCTTGTATTGATTCCAAACTCTGGAGCATCAATGTCTAGATTCAACATTGCTGTAATCAAGCCAGTGGGCAAATACTTTCCAGCATCTGGTGCCAGGGTGAGAAGCAGCGGATCAATCACGAAAAGATAGATCAGTGTGGAAACAATTGCGAGCAACTGGTTTCTAATCAATGTTCCTATTGCCAAGCCGATAACTCCCAAAACCACACCGGCCAAGACGGAGGCCAAGATTAGGTTCAGAAACAGATTCTCGCTTGGTTGAGCGACATCCTCGACTGTTTGCAAAGCAAGCCAACCAGCAACGATTCCAGCAATCACGCTGACAATCATCACCACACTTGAGGCAAGCGCTCCAACTCCAAGCTTGGCCAAAACCACTCTGGAGCGCTTTGGTGAGGTGAGGAATGTTGCGACCGCTGTCCCATGACGGTATTCGCTCGCCATTAGTAGCAGTCCAAGGATGATGGCGAAGAGGTAGCCAGAGACAGCGTTGGCATAAACCGCATCTACACCCATGGTTGTTTCCAGGCTGACACCAAATGACCCAGCCCCATCAGCTTGCAAGATTGGGACGGTGACAGCGGTTGAGAGTGCACTGAGAAACGCCGCGGCAATCAAGATTCCCCAGTTTGCACGAACATAAATTACTTTTCTGAATTCAGAAATCATCAATCTCATGCCGCACCTCCGGTTAGTCGCAAAAACGCCTCTTCAAGAGTTTGACCTTCAGTTATTTCAGCTAGCGAGCCACTCTTAACAAGCTTTCCCTTGTGAATAACCAAGACATCGTCAACCGTGTGCTGCATTTCTGCAAGCTGGTGGGAGGAAATCAGAATGGTTCTTCCACCATCGGCCAACTTTTTCAGAAACGTTCTGAGCCAAGCAATTCCGATTGGGTCAAGTCCATTGGCCGGCTCATCCAAAATCAGAATTTCAGGATCACCGAGCAGCGCACCAGCAAGGCTCAGTCTTTGCTTCATGCCAAGGCTGTAGTTTTTAGTCTTTTTGTCTTTGGCGTCAGAAAGCTCAACCTGTTCCAACACCTCATCCACCCGAGAGTCATCAATACCTGCCGCAGCGCTGATAACCCTGAGGTTCTGTTTGCCGGTGAGACCTCCGTGAAAACCCCTGCTGTCCAGGACGGTGCCAACTTTCGTAAGCGGATTTTCTAAATCTTTATAGGAAACCCCCAAAATACTGGTGTCGCCTTCGGTTGGAGTTGCAAGACCCACCAAACAACGAAGGCTGGTTGACTTTCCCGCTCCATTGGGTCCCAAGAACCCTGTTATTTTTCCAGAGCGTATTTCAGCACTGAGGTGATCAACAGCCAACTGTTTGCCGTATTTTTTCACCAGGTTTTTGAACACTATTGCGCTCATTCTTCTCCTGTTGTTCGTGGTGCATAGACACCGTTTGTGTAGATTTCAAGATTTGCTTCCATGAAGCCCTGGGCAACTGTCGGGTCGGTGAACTCCCCACCCAATTGCTCTTTGATGTAATCGCTGAGCAACATAGTTCCCAACGAATTCACGGTTAGAACGAGGTTGGTCATGTCAATATCTTTTGGCGTTTTGATCATCCCTTGTTTCAGACCATCCACCAGAACCTTTTTTGACCCATCCAAAATCAGCTGAAACAGCTTTCGCCCGTGCTCGGTATTTGACGACATCACCACTTTGAAAAAGCGAAGCGGAGTTTGATAAAACTCTGGGTTGGCTTTCCATTTTTCCAATTGGGAGCTCATGTTCAAAGCCTCTGGCTGGGTCTTAAAGTCAAGCACTTCGCCAAAAACGTGTTCGATGCAAGCCTCAATGAATTTTTCTTTGGATTTGAAATGATGAATTAGTAACCCGGGAGACACTTCGGCAGCATTTGTTATGTCCCGCACGCTTACAGACTCAAAGCCATCCGCACTAAAAAGCTCAACGCCTTTATCAATGAGCTTTTGGGCCGTTACTGAACGCATGTTTAATACACTAAACAGGTGTTTAGTCCTTGTCAACTCAAACTATCTAAAATCTCTGGCACAATAGAGCAATGACTTCACCAACATCAATCGCAACTATTAACACCAATCACGGCGCAATCAAGGTAAACCTATTTGGTTTGCATGCACCAAAGACCGTGGAGAACTTCGAAGGGCTTTCAACCGGCAGCATCGAATGGCGTAGCCCCAGCACCAATGACGTTCAGTCTGGAACTCCTTTGTATAACGGAGTAATCTTCCACCGCGTAATTGCAGATTTCATGATTCAGGGCGGGGACCCAACCGGAACCGGAATGGGTGGCCCTGGGTACCAGTTCGAAGATGAAATTCACCCAGAACTAGATTTCAATGCCCCTTATAAGCTAGCCATGGCCAATGCAGGCCCCGGCACCAACGGAAGCCAGTTCTTCATCACCTTGGCCCCAACCACTTGGTTGCAGGGTCGCCACACCGTGTTTGGTGAGGTGGCTGATGACGAGAGCAAGGCTGTTGTTGACAAGATCGGCGCTTCTTCCACAGATGGTCGCGACCGACCAACCGAAGATGTTGTAATCGAGTCAATCTCTATCGAAAAGGTCTAAACATGGCTCTTCGGAGTCGTTTTGACGCTCCGGTAACCGTTGGTCTGCTGGTCATCAACGGGCTAATTTGGCTTGGACAGATTTCACCCATCGGTGCCCTGTTCACCAACGCCATGTTTTATTCACCACTGTTTACTCCATTCGAACCGTGGAGAATGTTGACAGCCGGATTTGTTCATGACTGGAACGGTCCCATTCACATCCTTTTCAACTCTTATGCGATCTACATCTTTGGCTCCCAGCTGGAGCCAATGCTTGGCAGAAACCGATATCTGTTTCTTTATCTAATGAGCATCATCGGTGGCTCGGTTGCGGTTTTGTGGCTAAGCGATCCTCGAATACCAGTTGTTGGCGCCAGTGGAGCTTTCTTTGGATTGATGGGTGCTTTTTTCGTGATGCTGAGAAGTTTGGGTCAAAACCCGCAGCAGCTTCTGCTGCTGATTGCGGTAAATCTTGGAATCGGATTTTTTGTCTCAGGCATTAGCTGGGAAGGGCATTTGGGTGGTTTGATCACTGGAGCACTGATTGCCGCAGTTTATTCAGAAACTCGGAAGCCCAATCGGCGAATAGCGGAGGGGCTAGGGATATTGCTGGTGATAGCTGGCTTACTATCCTTGACCTACCTTGGGGTAGGAAGAATTTATTAGCTTATTTCCACCTGGTGGTCATCATGAAGCCAATCATGGCGATTCCAAAACCAACCAAGATGTTCCAGTTACCAATGTTCAGTCCAGGAACCGCACCACCTAGTGGGTATCTAGCACTTGAGATATAAAACACCAGGATCCAGGCAAGGCCTGCAATCATGAAGCCAAACATCACAATCTTGAACCAGAGCGGATTGGGATCACTCTCGCCGTCAGTTGGGAGATCTAGTTTTAGTCTGTC
>CAJXMQ010000105.1 GCA_913056225.1 uncultured Micrococcales bacterium
CCCGCCACATCTCCCTGCCTTCAAAGCAGACCATGTTGGCGCTTAGAACCAAAAACGCAATTTTGGAACTAAAAATTGATGGCAAAAAAGAACTGGTGCTGGTGAAATCAGCTCAGAAAGAGCCCGTAAAGCAGGAAATTGAGCACGTTGACTTAGTCGAGGTGAAAAAGGGTGAAAAGGTTCACGTTGAGGTTCCTGTGCACGTTGTTGGTGAGCCAATGGGTGGAACAGTTGTCGACGTTGTTCACTTCACAGTTGCTATGGAAGCTGAAGCAACCGCAATCCCTGACTACGTTGAGTTGCACATCAGCAAGGAAAACCCAGCTGGTCACCACTACACGGTGAACGACTTGGTTTTGCCTGAGGGAATTGTTTTGGAATTAGCCAGCGATGAGAACATCGCCGTTGTAACCGAGACCAGAGCAGCCGTTGAAGAGACTCCAGCCGAGGTAGTCGAGGAGTCAGCAGAGAGTGCTGCTGAAGAGAACTCAGAAGAGTAATCAATCCTGGCTGGTAGTTGGGTTAGGAAACCCGGGTAGTCAGTATCAGGAAAATCGGCACAACATCGGACAGATGGTTGTGAACTCCATTGCTGACGGTGAGAAATTTAAGTCTCACCGCAGCAATGCCCTGATTGTCCAAAAAACTATTGCAGGGCAGAAAATTGTTCTGGCAAAACCAGCAAGCTACATGAACCGCTCCGGTGGGCCAGTTAGTTCGTTGTTGAAGTATTTCAATTTAGAAACCAGTCAGCTGTTGGTAATTCACGACGAGTTGGATTTGGATTTTGGGGTGATCAAGCTAAAAACAGGTGGTGGTCACGCAGGTCATAACGGGCTTAGGGACATTATTGCCGCTTCAAATCCAGATTTTCACAGACTTCGATTTGGAATTGGTAGGCCACCTGGGCAGCAACCAACCGCTGATTTCGTTTTGAAAAACTTCTCAACAACAGAGAAAAAGCAGCTGGAAGAGCGCATTGGATTTGCATCAGATGCCGTCGAATCTGTAATTGGCGAAGGCATTCAGGCTGCTATGCAAAGAATCCACTCCGCCAGAGACTAGAATTTCGGGGTGAGTCTTAGACCCCTAGGTGAAAAAATCTCTGAGGGTTACCCCTACTCAAAATTCGAAGCATCAGCCAATACCAATCATTCTTCTGTGATTGCATCCTCCGGCTCACATCCTTTTTTGGTAGCTGATTTGCCAAGACTTCGCGGTTCAGAAACTCCTTTTGTGGTGGTGACTGCAACTGGTCGAGAAGCCCAGGAAATGCTTGATTTCCTTGCTGACTACGATTCTGGTTTTGAACTAATTGAATATCCAAGTTGGGAAACTCTTCCTCACGAGCGACTCTCTCCCTCATCAGAAACTGTTGGAAAAAGACTAAGAGCACTGACAAGGCTCATGGAGCTAGCCAAAAAACCTGCAAACCACCCAGTGTTTGTTGTCATGAGCGTCAGAGCTTGTTTGCAACCAGTTCACAGCAAACTGCTTGATCATCCAGCCATGGACATATTTGCGGGCAGAGAGTATTCACTCGCAGAGCTGCCCCTGAAACTTATTGAGCTTGGCTATGAGCGGGTTGACATGGTTGGCGGAAGGGGAGAATTTGCGATCCGCGGAGGCATTGTTGATGTCTTCCCAGTCACTCATGAATTTCCCCTCAGGCTTGAGTTTTTCGGAGATGAAATCGAAGAGATTCGTGAGTTTTCGATTGCAGACCAAAGATCTAACACAACGAAGCTCGATAGCTTTCAGTTGTACCCCGCAAGAGAATTGCTGATTACTCCGGAGGTCGCATCCAAGGCTCGAGAAATGGCTTTGGAGTTTCCAAATCTTTCAGAAATGCTAGAAAAAATAGCAAACGCTATTCCGGTGTCGGGCATGGAATCACTGGCTCCAGTTTTGACCAGTTCCATGGTTCCAGTGTTTGAATTTTTCCCACCCGAAAGCGAGCACGTGATTCTTTCCACGGAGCGAATCCGCTCCCGCGCAGAGGATTTGAAAAAGACCAATGAAGAGTTTCTGCATGCTGCATGGGATGCCGCAATTAGTGGCGCAGAGGCACCAATTGATCTCAGCGCTGGTGGGTTTTATGACTGGCAAGATTACCTGCAAAAACTCACAGACTCTCATCACTCACTGAGATTTATGGCAAGTTTCGGGCAGGTCGATGGAGCCGACATTGAGGTTTATGATCTGCCGAGTTTTTCAGGTATTGATTCAGACTTCCAAGCCTGGATTGAGGATCTAAAGACCCAGGGTTATTTGATTTTGTTCACGGCCAGCGGGCACGGAACCGCTGAGCGCATCAGTGAGCTGGCGGGTGCGAAATTAGTCGAACAAATGCCTAAAGACAACGGTGTTTATGTGATTCAAGCAAACTTGCAAAAAGGCCTAGTGTCCCCAGCCAGCAAGTTTGCAATCATTACCGAGAGAGAGTTCTTAGGCAGAAATGCCACCTACATTGCCCCCAGCAAGAGAAAGCTTGCCTCCAGAAGAGGCCCACAGGTAGACCCTTTGGAACTCAAAGCTGGCGATTATGTGGTTCACGAGGTGCATGGAGTTGGTCGATTCACCGAACTTGTTCAAAGAAAAGTCGGCAGGGGAGGAAAGCTCAGTCGCGAGTATTTGTTGATTGAATACGCACCTCCCAAAAAAGGCTATCCAGCCGACACACTGTTTGTTCCAGTGGATCAACTAGATCTTGTGACTAGATACGTGGGTGGCGAGGCTCCGGTTTTGTCAAAGATGGGCGGAAGCGACTGGGCTAAGGCCAAGGGCAATGCACGTAAGGCAGTTCGTGAGATTGCAATCGATTTGGTAAAGCTCTATGCCGAGAGATCTAAAGCTGAGGGTTATGCATTTGCTCCCGACACCGCCTGGCAACATGAATTGGAAGAAGCCTTTGCCTATGTGGAGACATCTGATCAGCTGAAGACCATCGAGGAAGTCAAGCGCGACATGGAATCTCCAAGACCCATGGATAGATTGCTTGCAGGCGATGTTGGTTTTGGAAAAACCGAGGTTGCGGTCAGAGCCGCATTCAAAGCAATTCAGGATGGCAAGCAGGTTGCGATACTTTGCCCAACGACACTGTTGGTAAGACAACACGTGGAGACTTTCAGAGATCGCTTCAAGGGGTTCCCAGTGGTAATCGAGGCTCTCTCCCGGTTCCAGTCAAGTGCTGACCACAAGCAAACCCTTTCTGGCTTGAAATCAGGTGCAGTTGATTTGGTGATTGGAACCCACAGATTGCTGGGTGAGGGAATTGGTTTTAGAAACCTGGGGCTAATCATCATCGATGAGGAGCAGAGGTTTGGAGTTGAACATAAGGAAAAGCTAAAAGCTCTCCGCTCAAATGTTGATGTCTTGTCAATGAGTGCAACCCCAATTCCGAGAACACTTGAAATGGCCGTTACTGGCATTAGGGAAATGTCCACCCTGGCAACACCTCCGGAGCAGCGTCAGCCGATTTTGACCTATGTCGGAGGCTATTCCGAACAA
>CAJXMQ010000106.1 GCA_913056225.1 uncultured Micrococcales bacterium
CTTTTCTGACCATTGGTTTATTAGTTGGAATTGGAACCACGCCGAGCTTATAGGTGGACATGAACTCAGCTGCCTCTGTCTCAGCAGTACCGGTCATACCTGAAAGCTTGTCGTATAAACGGAAGTAGTTCTGCAGGGTGATAGAGGCAAGCGTTTGGTTCTCGGCCTTGATTGGAACGCCTTCTTTGGCCTCAATCGCCTGGTGCATTCCCTCGTTATATCTTCTGCCTGGAAGGATGCGCCCAGTGTGTTCATCCACAATCTGAACCTCGTCATTTACAACGACGTAGTCTTTGTCTTTTTTGAATAAGACTTTTGCCTTGATGGCGTTGTTCAAAAATGAAATTAGAGGTGTGTTTTCGGATTCATAGAGATTGTCGATTCCAAGGTAATCCTCGACTTTTTCAATTCCGGATTCCAAGATGCCAACAGTTCTCTTTTTCTCGTCGACCTCGAAATCTTCATCGACCTGCATTTGCTGAACCAGTTTGGAAAAGACGCCAAACCAACGATTGGCATCACCCTGAGCCGGCCCAGAAATAATTAGAGGGGTTCTGGCCTCATCGATAAGGATCGAGTCAACCTCATCGACGATTACGAAAAAATGACCACGCTGAACCAGGCTGGCTTTATCCAAAGCCATGTTGTCGCGAAGGTAGTCAAACCCAAATTCATTATTTGTTCCGTAGGTAATGTCCGCCATGTATTGCTCCTTACGAACAGGCGGTTCCTGACCCGATACCAAACATCCGGTAGTCATACCAAGAGCTCTGAAAACCCTGCCCATGAGATCTGACTGGTAACCAGCAAGGAAGTCGTTCACGGTAACGATGTGAACACCGCGACCTGCAATTGCATTCAGGTAAGCCGGCAGGGTTGCCACCAAGGTTTTACCCTCACCAGTTTTCATCTCGGCAATGTTTCCCATGTGAAGTGCAGCCGCACCCATGACCTGAACATCGTATGGTCGCAAACCAATTGTTCGCTTGCTGGCCTCGCGAACAGCTGCGAACGCCTCTGGCATCAAATCATCCAGCGACTCGCCCTTGGCGTAACGCTCCCTGAAATTTACGGTTTCCTGTTGTAGCTCCTCATCGGAGAGGTCTTCAAAATAACCCTCAAGGGCGTTTACGTTTTTCGTTATGGTTGAGAGTTTTTTTATGATGCGGCCTTCTCCGGCGCGCAACACTCTCTCTACGACTGATGCCAAAATTTTCTCCTGATTTTGTAGTGCAAGTCTATTGGTTTCACCTGAGTGAAATTACTCCGTAGCTCCAACCCTTGCGCCTGTAAACAACTGAAACCCGATTGTTTTCAGAGTTGTGGAACAAATAAAAATCATGACCTACCAATTCCATTCGGTCTACTGCTTGCTCGGCAGTCATTGGCTCACCCTTGAATTGTTTCTCTCGAATCATGATTGGGCTGTTTTCTTCAATGACTTGAATCTCTCCGGTGGCCGCTTCCAGTATGTCCCTATCAACCGGAACAACGTCTATGTCGGCAAAGTTATTGGCAGAAAGTTCGCTTGTTCCTTTGTTGTGATGACCGGTTCCACGGTGGCTTTTGTGCTTATCCGCATACCGCCTCAATCTTTCGGTTAGCTTTCCAAAAGCAATGTCAAAGGCTGCGAATTTATCCTCTGATCTTGCCTCTGCTCGAACCACGTGCCCTGGCTCGTATACGGTGAGTTCAACTTGCTCGCGCTGTCCATCGCTTCGACCCTGCTCATAGCGAGTTACTTTGATATGTAGCTCCTCTGGCTTATGGGCGAGTTGTTCAACTTTGCCTGCACGCTCATCTACGTAGTCTCGAAATCTCTCAGATATGTCTAGGTTTTTGGTGCTGAATCGAAGTTGCATGATGCCTCCAGAATCTGATCGATGAATACTTACTATTCATAGTTTGCCCCTTTTGGGTCGGTTGAGCAAAGCGCAAAAACCCCAACCACCCGACCTCCCTCACTCTTTACCGCCCGAATCATCTCCCTGATGGTGGCGCCAGTGGTTACAACGTCATCGAAAATAATAAATTCACCGGTCCCCCTGAGTTCGAACAACTGCTGAATATTCAATTGTCTGTTGACGTAATCCAGTCCCTGCTGGGAATCATTTTGCTTGACCCGTTTGAGACTGGTGCTCAATCTGAAACCCGCTTTTTTGGCAATATCGGCAGCTGGATTAAATCCGCGTTTTCTAAATGCTGCGTTTGTTGAGGGTGGAACTATCGTTTGCAGATCTGAATCAAATTCAACGGAGTTTCTGAATGCTTCAGCCAGTGTGTTGATGTACCCATACTCGTTATGGTTCTTAAGCCTCCCTAAGGCCGAGGCCAGCAACCCCTCGTAGCGAAATGCGGACTTGAATAAAAATCCCGGCCTTTGTCTCTCACCGGTCATTAACTCATTGCTCAGGCATTCTTCACACAAAAATTCGTCCGGTTTGAAACATCCGAGGCAGCTAATTGGAAAGATCGTCGAAAACATTTGTCAACAGTGGCTGATATGAAACCAAAATTTTGAGCTTTTGTGAAAATTGTGGAAATCAGCGGGCTGTATTCAGACCAACTGCATCGCTAACTAGCGATCGCCATGAGTTACCAAACCTTGACCAAACCTCACCAAGCGGGCTCATGACATAAATGGCGTTGCCAACCGTAGCCAGCTGCTCAACCGTGACAGGTGGAGTTACTCCAAGTTCAGTTTCTCCCAACAGCGAGCCGATGGAGACAATGGTTGAGTCAGTGACAGATCTTTCAACCAGTGCAATCTCATTTTCACCGAGCCAAGAAACAGTTTGCGGCCTGGCCGAGCGGATGTTTACGGGATCGGTGAGCGCTCTCGGTTGACCGTCGGAGTCTCTGACAATCCCTCTTACGCGCAACTGGTTGCCATCCTCGTTTTCTACTATCTCAACCAATCTGGAGCCTTCTGGCGATACAGCAAAGTCAACTCGGTTGGGCTGAGTCTGTTCAACAACTGTAGATAGCTCCCCATCCCTGTAAACATTTATCCCGGAATCGGAACCCACCGACCATAAAAACCCATCCGCGTCAAAGTGTGGCTTCAAAATGCTCGGCCTGGCATCAATTAACTCGCTCTGAGTGGAGCCAAGACTTGCAAGATGCAGTCCCTCTTCATTCACCAATGCCAAAAGCTGGTCAGTCTCGGAAACAGCTATGGATTCGGGATTGAGCCTCAATACGTGAGTGCTTCCGCCTGCAAGTGGAATTGCAGTTGAACCGTTTATTCGATAAACCGATGACTCGCTAAGCATCACTGGAGTGCCTGGTGACAGAGGCAACTGGGCAGTGTTGATGCTTTCGATCTCTTGGATGTTTCTATCAATCAGTAGCTGCACAGAGCCAACCGTAGGCAAGGCAGTGAGAGTCTTTTCAAACTGGGCCTTCATGAGCGATCTCATTCTGGAATCAGCAGTCAAAGCCTGTGAAGAAAGATCAACCTGAGCTACCGAATCTTCGGTGACAACCGC
>CAJXMQ010000107.1 GCA_913056225.1 uncultured Micrococcales bacterium
CAAGAAGCTCTTCATGCAATCAAGCGGCACCTGCTTCAAAACGCTCCATTTGGCAGTCATATTGAATTTGGGGACACCGAACTTGGTAGTCCATATCTTGCGCGTGATTCTTGGGCTTCTAAATTGGCCTTGGACGCAATGACCGAGGGTTATCAGAGACAGGCTGTAAAGATGGGTCTGGGAGGATCAATTCCTTTTATTTCGGATCTGGCACAGCAATTCCCCAACGCAGAAGTCTTGGTAACAGGTGTCGAAGATCCAGATTCGAGGGCACACTCCCCGAATGAATCTCAGCACTTGCCAACTCTGAAAAAGGCCATGCAAACTCACGGGTTAATGCTTTTGCAATCCAATAGAATTAATGCACAATAGGGTTACCAAATCAGGAGGTCCAATGACACAGGCAGTTTCAACCCACGGTGTAAAACTAACCGATGGTGCTTCGACAAAGGTTAAGGGTTTGTTGGAGGCTGAAGGCCGTGATGATCTTCGATTGAGAATTGCGGTGGAACCGGGTGGATGCTCAGGTCTGATCTACCAGCTGTTTTTTGATGAAAGACTCACCGAAGATGACGCACTAGTCGAGTTTGATGGCGTTGAGGTGGTCGTAGACCCAATGAGTGTCCCATATCTAGACGGCGCAACCATTGATTTTGAAGACACAATTCAGAAGCAAGGTTTTACCATTGACAACCCCAATGCAAGTGATTCATGTGCTTGCGGTGACTCGTTCAGCTAAAAACCCTCGGAAATCTTATAAAAACCCTGCTCGCGGGCCACGCGGGCGGGGTTTTTGTTTTAGAATTGGAGAAATTGTCTAACCGAAAGGGCGATTCTTGAGAAATCGACGCCTTGTAACAGCGCTGGCCTCGGCCAGTGCGTTGGCTTTGCTATTGACTGGTTGCAGTCCCGAGGCGCAGCGTGGCTGGCTACCCGGCGAACCGGGCATTACCAATCAGACTGATCGCATCACTGGACTTTGGACAACTAGTTGGATTGTTTTGCTTATTGTTGGTGCAATCGCCTGGGGATTGATGGCATGGGCAATCATTGTTTATAGACGACGCAAGGGCGAGACCGCCATGCCTCAGCAATTGCGTTACAACATGCCTATTGAAACCCTGTTCACGGTAATCCCTCTCATCTTGGTTATGGGTTTCTTTGCATTCACCGCAAGGGACATGGCAGCCATCGAGGCAGAATTTGAAGATCCAGATGTCACCATCGAGGTTATTGGCAAGCAATGGAGCTGGGATTTCAACTACGTGGACTCCAACGTTTACGAGAGTGGAATTCAGTCTCAATATGACGGCACCACCGAGACTGGAAATTTTGATGACCTTCCAACCCTGTATCTTCCAGTGGGGCAGAAGGTTCAGATTGACCTTACAGCCAGAGACGTAATTCACTCGTTCTGGGTAGTTGAGTTTTTGTATAAAAAAGACATGTTCCCCGGACGCTGGAATCACATGTACGTGATACCTGAAAAAGAGGGAACATATGTAGGAAAGTGCGCGGAGTTGTGTGGAGAGTTCCACTCAATGATGTTGTTCAACGTTGAGGTTGTTTCGCAAGCCGAGTACGACGCACAGATGGCCGCTTTGGCAGCAAAGGGTCAAGTCGGAAAACTCGGTATCGAATATGACCGCAATTCAAATCTACCCGGTGGCGACCCAGGAATAAGAGGATAAGCAATGGCAACGATAACCGAACCCCGTTCCACCTCTGGTGCAACTAGTGGACCCAAGAAAACCAAGGGTCAGATTATTGTCGATTGGATTACAACCACCGACCACAAAAAAATTGGTTACCTGTATTTGATCACCACCTTCATCTGGTTCCTAATTGGTGGACTGATGGCGCTTGTGATCAGGGCTCAGCTGGCTCTGCCCGGCCTAGAGATTGTTCAGACTAAGGAGCAGTACAACCAGCTGTTCACAATGCACGGAACAATCATGCTGTTGCTGTTTGCAACCCCGTTGTTCGCTGGTTTTGCAAACGTGATTATGCCGGTTCAAATTGGAGCCCCGGACGTCGCTTTCCCAAGGCTGAATGCCCTGTCTTACTGGATTTTCACTTTTGGTGGATTGATCGCAGTTGCAGGATTCTTTACTCCTCAGGGAGCAGCTAGCTTTGGTTGGTTTGCCTATGCACCACTTTCCAATACAACATTTTCGCCAGGTATAGGTGGAGATCTGTGGGTCTTCGGACTTGCCATGGGTGGATTCGGAACAATTCTGGGAGCTGTGAACTTCATCACCACCTTGATTGTCATGAGGGCACCCGGCATGACCATGTGGAGAATGCCTATTTTCAGCTGGAACACTCTGGTTACCTCCATTTTGGTGATTATGTGCTTCCCTCCTTTGGCAGCGGCTTTGTTTGCTCTCGGTGCAGACAGAAGGCTGGGCGCGCATATCTTTGATCCAGAAAACGGTGGAGCGCTATTGTGGCAGCACCTGTTCTGGTTCTTTGGTCACCCAGAGGTTTACATCATCGCCTTGCCGTTCTTCGGAATTGTTTCTGAGATTTTCCCAGTGTTCAGCCGTAAGCCAGTCTTTGGTTACAAGACTCTGGTTTATGCAACCATCGCCATTGCGGCTCTGTCCATGACCGTATGGGCTCACCACATGTATGTAACCGGGCAGGTTTTGCTTCCATTCTTCGCCTTCACCACGATGCTGATTGCGGTGCCCACTGGGGTAAAGATATTTAACTGGATTGGAACTATGTGGCGGGGGTCAATCACTTTCGAAACCCCAATGCTTTGGTCTTTGGGGTTCCTGGTCACCTTCGTATTCGGTGGTCTAACTGGCGTTATCCTGGCAAGCCCAGCACTTGATTTCCACCTCTCAGACAGTTACTTCGTTGTCGCACACTTCCACTACGTAGTGTTTGGAACAGTTGTGTTTGCAATGTTTGCAGGATTCTATTTCTGGTGGCCAAAATTCACCGGAAAAATGTTGAACGAGAGATTGGGAAAGATCCACTTCTGGGTTCTATTCATTGGTTTCCACACAACCTTCCTAGTTCAGCACTGGTTGGGAGTAATGGGTATGCCTAGAAGGTATGCGACTTACTTGCCGGAGGACGGATTCACCTGGATGAACACACTGTCATCCTTCGGTTCGATTATTTTGGCTGCCTCCATGCTTCCATTCTTCTGGAACGTTTGGGTAACCGCCCGAAGGGGAGTGAAGACTGAGTTGAAAGACCCATGGGGTTACGGAAGAAGTCTTGAGTGGGCAACTGAGAGCCCAATTCCAAGGCACAACTTCCACTCCATCCCTAGGATTCGTTCTGAGAGCCCAGCTTTCGACATGAACCACCCAGAATATGCCTCACCAGAAGCCAAGCAGGCCGTGAAGCAGGGAGCCGGAGTTAGCTAATGAAGACCAACGTCAATCTTTTATGGGTGCTGACCGCGTTTTTCGTGGTAGCGACGGCTGGATATGTTGCGTGGTCTTGGCTGTATTTTGG
>CAJXMQ010000108.1 GCA_913056225.1 uncultured Micrococcales bacterium
CTCACTGCCGTGCAGGCAAGGGACCAGCGGTTGTTGAGGTTGAGGTGTATCGCTTCTTCCACCAAAACGGTGCCTTCCCAGGTTCTGCTTTCGGTTACCGCTCTAAAGAAGAAGAGGCCGAGTGGCGAGCACGCGACCCTCTGGAGCGCGTTGCCAACGAAATGATTTCTAGGGATTTGATTGATCAGGCAACTGTTGATTCAATCCGCAGCCAGGCTAAAGACTCAATGAAAAAGGCAACTGCTGAGTTGCTGGAAGAAGATCCTGAGGGAAAGCCAGGGGCACGAAGAATTAAGCCTGAATTATGGCCAGAAACATCGTTTGTTGATGTGGGTGTTCGTGGCGATGGTTCCGAGCTTGAAGGAACCAAGACCCTTGAAATCGAGCAGGCGGAAAACCTCAAAGACATTCGATTTGTTGACGCCATTGCTCAGGTGATGGATGAAAACATGGACAAAGATTCAAGAATTGTTGTCTTGGGTGAGGATGTCCACAAGCTCAAAGGTGGCACCAATGGTGCAACCAAGGGATTGGGCAAATACGAGGGCAGAATCTTGGGAACCCCAATTTCTGAAAATGCCTTTGCCGGCCTCGGTGGCGGAATGGCTCTAGATGGTCGCTTCCGTCCAGTGGTTGAGTTTATGTATCCAGACTTTTTGTGGGTGGCAGCAGATCAGGTGTTCAACCAAATCGGCAAGGCCCGCCACATGTTCGGTGGCAAAAACGGAGTGCCTCTAGTTTTGCGCACCAAGGTTGCAATGGGTTCAGGTTATGGCTCCCAGCACCTAATGGATCCAGCCGGAATCTTTGCAACAGCTCCAGGTTGGAGAATCGTTGCTGCCAGCAATCCATTTGATTATGTGGGACTGATGAACGCAGCCCTCAAGCTTGAAGACCCAGTGCTAGTGATCGAACACGTCGATCTCTACACCCAAAAGGGACAGATTCCAGAGGGCGACCTTGATTACTTCATCAATCCTGGAAGCGCTCGAGTTGTTCGCGAAGGTAAGGACCTAACTGTCATCAGCTACCTAAGCATGATCGGTCATTCACAAGAAGCCATTGAGCAGACCGGCATTGATGCTGAGTTGATTGACCTCAGGTGGTTGGACCGAGCAAGCATTGACTGGGACACCATTGAGAAATCAATCAAGAAGACCAATGCGGTTTTGATTGTTGAGCAGGGTGTTCAGGGAACCAGCTACGGAGCTTGGCTTTCAGATGAGATTCAGAGAAGGTTCTTTGATTACCTAGATCAGCCAATCCAGAGAGTTCACGGAAACGAGGCAAGCCCAAGTATTTCCAAGGTCTTGGAGCGAGCAGCAATTGCCAAGACCGAGGAAGTGGTTGAGGGACTAAAACGTTCACAGCTTGGGTTTGGAGGTAAATAATGCCGAAAGTAAACATGCCCGAGGTTGCCGCAGGTGCAACCTACGCCGTTATCAACCGCTGGACAGTTGAAGAGGGTGCCGATGTAAACATCGGCGATGTTATCTGTGAGCTAGAAACAGACAAGGCAGTAGTTGAATATGCAGCCGAGGTTGCTGGAAAACTCACCAAAATCATCGGCCAGCCCGGAGAAGAAATTGATGTCGGGGATCCAATTTGTGTAATCGGTGAAGACGATGGAGCCCAGGCTGAAGCCCCAGCTCCTGAAGCTGCTCCCGAGGCACCAGCTCCGGTTGCTGCCCCTGTTGCCGCTCCAGTAGCAGAGGCTCCGGTTGCCGAGGCACCAGCCGCAGAACCAGCCCCAACCAGGGTGGCAGGCGAGAGAGTTTTTGCATCCCCAATTGCTCGAAAAATGGCAAGTGATGCAGGTTTGGATGTTGCAACAATCAATGGCACCGGCCCTGATGGACGAATTGTTAGGCGTGATGTGGAGGCTGCGATTGCAAGTGGTGCATCCGCACCTGCTGCGGCGCCAGCGGCAACCCCTGCCCCTGAGACCCCGAAGGCAACTTCAACCGAACTAGCTCCGCAGGATTACAGCAGTTCTTACACCACAGTGAAGCACTCTGGAATGCGCAAGGCAATCGCCCGAAGGCTTACCGAGAGCAAAACAACCATCCCTCACTTCTACTTGAATGCTGACTGCAGGGTGGATGACCTAATTGAGCTTCGAAAGAAGCTCAACGAAATTAGTCCCGTGAAGATCAGTGTCAATGACATGGTGATTCGCGCCATCGCAGCAGCATTCCAAGATGTTCCCGAGGCGAATGTTGTTTGGACAGACGATGCAATGCTGAAATACGAATCAGTTGACATCTCGGTTGCGGTTGCAACAGAGACAGGCCTGCTGACCCCTGTTTTGCGTGGGGTTGAAAAGCGTAGCCTTTCCAACATTGCAAGCAATGTGAAGGACTTGGCTGAGAGAAGCCGAGAGGGCAAGCTTCGCCAAGATGAACTTGAGGGTGGATCATTTGCGATCACCAACTTGGGAATGTATGGAACAAGTTCGTTCAGTGCAATCATCAACCCACCGCAGTCAGGAATCCTGGCAGTGGGTGCGGCTAGTGAAAAGGTGATTGTTGAGCAGGGTCAGATGACTGTTGCGAACATCATGAGTGTCACATTGAGTGCCGATCACAGGGCAGTTGATGGAGCATTGGCAGCTGAGTGGCTGAAGGCTTTCAAGCACCGCATTGAAAATCCCTTGACAATGCTTGTTTAGAGGCCAAGACTTGACTCAGTGAGTTCAGTTTTATCAAATACCCTTTTTCTGCTTGAGGTAATAGGCATCCTGGCGTTCGCTGCATCCGGAATGATTGAAGGCGTTCGCCGCGGAGTAGATCTTTTTGGAATAGGCCTTCTAGCCTTTCTGACTGCCTTTGGCGGGGGAACCGTCAGAGATCTGCTTCTGGACCGCAGACCGTTTTTCTGGGTTGAAAACGAATACTGGCTTTGGCTTCCAATTCTGGTTGCCCTGTTTGGTCCATTTATCCTTAGGTCACGGATCATTGAGATCACTTCCAAAACAGTTAAGTGGCCAGATGCAATAGGTCTTGGTGCGTGGAGTGCGAATGGCACTTTGTTGGCCTTGGAGATGGGCGAGACAATACTGGTCTCCGCCTTGATGGGGGTCGTAACTGCAGCAGTTGGTGGAATCATCAGGGACTTGCTTTTGAACAGAACACCTTTGGTGATCATAGATCACGAGCCCTATTTGTTGATTTCTCTAGCGGGGGGATTGTTGATCGGCGCTCTCATCACCCTAGACACTCCAAAGGTCGAAGCGGCAATTGTTGCCACGGTGTTT
>CAJXMQ010000109.1 GCA_913056225.1 uncultured Micrococcales bacterium
TTCAGGGTGGAACACTTCTGGTGTTACGAAGAATTGCCATGCAGTTAGACACTTGGGATCAGTTGGGGACTCCTGAAAAAGAAGAGGTGATTGGCAGAAAGCTTTCCAATGGTGCCCCATTGACTGGTGTCAATGAAAACGACACTCCTGATTTGAATGCCAGGTACCCAAATGGCTTGAAGGTGATTCCTGACTTTGCACACATAAGAAGAGCAGCACCAAGCAAAACCGGTGAGCGAATTTTCAGGAGACCGTTTAGCTACCACGAGGGTGTTGCAGCAGATGGCAGACCAGATGTGGGGCTTTTGTGGACTGCTTATCAAAGGAACATTGAGACTCAGTATTTGCCCATTCAGAGAAGACTTGAACAGCTTGATTTGTTGAATGAGTGGACCGTTCCAATTGGGTCAGCGACATTCGCAATTCCAAGAGGCGTCAGAGAGGGAGAGTTGCTCGCCGAGGGACTATTGTTGTGAGGTGAACTATCCCGCTAAAAACAGAACAATCCGCGGCGGTGCACACCTAACGAGAAAACAAACCATAGCTTTCGTCTTCATTTTGGGTGCCGCGATGTCCCTGATTCCTTTCACCATCGATCCTTTTCTACCCTCGTTTCCAGCAATTGCCAATTATTTCGAAACTGATAATCGACAGATTCAACTTTCCCTGACAGCGGTCACGGTTGGTTTTGCTGTGGGGCAGCTAATAATTGGCCCTCTCAGTGACGCCTATGGCCGAAGAAGACCCCTGCTTGTCGTCACCGGATTGTTCGTTGTCTCAACGGTGTTGGTCGTGTTTAGCCCAACTGCAGAGTGGTTCATTCTGTTGAGGTTGTTGATGGGTATGAGTGCTGCCGCTGCAACCGTGATAGCCCAAGCCATCGTTCGAGATTTG
Organism: uncultured Micrococcales bacterium; assembly: GCA_913056225.1. Taxonomy (GTDB): domain Bacteria; phylum Actinomycetota; class Actinomycetes; order Actinomycetales; family Microbacteriaceae; genus CAJXVY01. The sequence goes on from CAJXMQ010000109.1 coordinate 895, forward strand.
TTCAGCGGAATGGCACAAATGAAGATGTTGGCAAGGACTTATCTAATTCAGGGCGCAGCTCCGGTGGTGGGGCCGCTGGTGGGCGCTGCGGCGAGTGAGTTTGCTGGTTGGCAAGCCATGTTTTGGATCATGGCAGTTTTTGGATTAGTTCTATTGCTTGGCAATCACCGCTACCTGATTGAAACCTTGCCGGTTGAAAAAAGGCGTGCTTCAACTCCCAGGGGAGTTTTGCGAGGATATAGAAACGTGGTTCGCGATCGGGTTTATGTCGGGCTGATGCTTTTCTCTGGCTTCCAACTGAGCGCTTTGTTTGCCTATTTGAACACCGTTCCATTTTTGTACCAAGACACCCTGGGGCTTAGCGAGGGGGAATTTGGGTTGGCTTTTGCTATGAACGCCACCCTCTCTTGGTTGGGTGTTCAGATTGGGTCAAGACTCCCCAAGTTCTTCCCAGCCCAGTGGTTGTTGGTTGTTTATGGTTTTATTGGAATTGCAGTTGGTGTTTTGCTTGTGGCCACAAGTCAGTCAACTGGTTTCTGGGTGGCACAGATTTTGTTTGGTTTACTGCTATTCAATTTTGGCTCCACCATTACTTCAATTCAGACCATCGCGCTTCTGAATCATGGTGAGGAGGCGGGCACCGCTGCAGGATTGCTGGGTGTTTCAAACTTCACCTTTACAAGTATTTTCAGCCTGTTTTACGGGTTCATTCTCACCACTGAAACCGCTGGGGCGGGTGTTGCGATTGGTGGCCTCTATTTCTTCGCACTGTTGGCTTTGCTGTTTATTTCAAGACCAGACAAAATCGAGAAATTTAGTTAAGTTCGGCCAAGATTTCAGCTGTCGCACTTGCACCAATGCGATCAGCTCCAGCATCGATGATGTCTATCGCATCACCGAGGGTTCTGATCCCACCACTTGCTTTGATCCTCACCTGATCACTGCAGTATTGACGCATAAGTCTGATGTGGTGGACGGTTGCCCCGGTTGAGACCATTTGACCCTCATCGTTTTTTACAAAACCAAAACCAGTTGAAGTCTTCACAAATCCAACGCCCACTTCAGAGCTAATCTCGCAAAGCTTCTTGATTTGGTCGTCATTTAGGTAGCCAGTTTCAAAAATTACTTTCAGCAATGCTCCGTTATCCACAGTTGCTGAATTAATTCCAGCTATTTCCTTTTTTAGATAATCCCAGTCGCCCTCGATTGCCTTGGCTGGGTTTATCACCATGTCTACTTCCTGGGCACCCTGTTTGGCGGCAACTGCGGCTTCATGCACCTTTGCCTCAATCGCACTGGTTCCATGCGGAAAACCAATCACCGTGCATAGCTTCACATCACTTCCCGCCAACCACTGTTTCGCCTCTGGAACTGAATAGGGCTTTAGGCAGTAAGCGGCAACTGAGTTTTCAACTGCTATCTCTGCGCCTTTTTTGAGCTCCGCAGTGGTTGCAGTTGGATGCAGCACCGTGTGATCGAAATAGCTTGCGAGAGTTTTTTTATCCATTTGTTTTCCTAGTCGGTTTGGATTTCTGATCTATCCGCAGACCAAAGGGTGTGGAAGGTTCCTGGCTGATCGATTCTTTTATAGGTGTGAGCCCCAAAGAAATCTCGCTGACCTTGAATCAAAGACGCCGGAAGCCTTTCAGCCCTCAAGCCGTCGTAGTAACTGAGCGAGGATGAGAATGCAGGTGTTGGAATCCCAGCCATGGCAGCTGCTGCAACAACCTCTCTCCAGGCGGCTAGTGAATCGGCAATTGCTTGTTGGAAGTAATCTGCATAAAGCAATGCCTGCAAATCTGGATTTGCCTTATAGGCATCTGTGATGCGGTTTAGGAACCTGGCTCGGATGATGCAGCCCGCTCTCCAAATCTTGGCAACCTCACCAAGGTCGATTTTCCAGTCGTATTCTTGGGCGCCAGCTTGGATTGCATCAAAGCCCTGACTGTAAGCAATGATTTTCGATGCAAACAAGGCCTTGCGAACTTTTTCAACTAGCTCTGAGCGACCAATGTCCCAAGAGCTGACATTGGATGCAAGCTCTGGCTTTGCTTTTCTTTGCTCTGCTTGAGCGGAGAGAGATCTTGCAAAAACTGCTTCTGCAATGCCACTGACTGGGACTCCTAGGTCAAGTGCGTTTTTGACTGTCCAAACACCTGTTCCCTTGCTACCAGCCTGGTCCAAAATCACATCAACTAGCGGTTTAGCTGTTTTTGCATCAATTTGATCTAGAACCTCTGCTGTTATTTCAATCAGGTAGCTTTCCAGTTCTCCTTGATTC
>CAJXMQ010000110.1 GCA_913056225.1 uncultured Micrococcales bacterium
TATCGCCGCTAAGGTTTAGGTGACCAAAGACCGCCGGTTATGGATTTATCCATCTAAGGTTTGAAATATCAAAGACCTGCGCAGGTGACACGAGATATGCTCTGGTGCGCTTGCGCCGGAGCATTTTTTGTTTCTCCTATAACCGGCACTACAACTAAAGGAGTGCCATGGCTGACAAGGCAGCGAAGGTCGCCGAACTAACGGAGAAATTCCAGAGTTCGAACACCGTTTTGCTAACCGAGTATCGCGGGCTCACAGTATCTGAGCTGAAGGAATTCCGTCGCTCAATCAGTGATCATGCAAGCTACGCCGTGGCGAAAAACACTTTGCTCTCCATTGCCGCTAAGGAAGCAGGAGTTGACCAGTTTAATGGTGAATTCGTGGGTCCAAGCGCGATGGTCTTCGTTCACGGGGATCCCGTAAGCGTAGCTAAGAGCATCAAGGAGTTCGCCAAGGCTCAACCTCTTCTGGTAGTCAAGGGAGGCATCATGGATGGTGCCCGCCTAGAAGCCGAAGATGTAGCGAAATTGGCCGAACTAGAGAGTCGCGAGGTACTGCTGGCAAAGGCTGCAGGAGTGCTAAAGGCTTCTCTATTCAAGGCCGCATCAACATTCAACGCACCTCTCGCGCAGTCCGCAAGACTGTTTGGCGCGTTGGCAGAAAAAAAGAACTAACAATAATTTCTTAAAGGAGAAAACAAAATGGCAAAGATGAGCACCGAGGATCTTCTCAAAGCATTCGAGGAGATGACCCTAATTGAGCTGAATGACTTCGTGAAGGCATTCGAAGACAAGTTTGAGGTAACAGCAGCAGCACCTGTTGCAGTTGCCGCAGCCGGCGCACCAGCAGGTGGTGGCGAGGCAGCTGAGGAGAAGGACGAGTTCGACATCTCCCTAGACGCAATCGGCGACAACAAGATCAACGTTATTAAAGAGGTTCGTGGAATCACCGGTCTAGGACTGGGTGAGGCCAAGGCTTTGGTTGATGGCGCACCAAGCGTTTTGAAAGAGGGCGTAAAGAAGGAAGAGGCCGAAGAGGCCAAGGCAAAGCTGGAAGCAGCTGGAGCCACCGTTACCCTCAAGTAATTAGCTTCACAGAAATTACCCTCGGTTCTGCCGAGGGTTTTTTCATACCTGGAACAAAATCAATGAAATGGCCATCACCAGAATGCCACCGATAAATCCATAAACACTCAGATGTCCGCGATCGGAATTGCGAGCTGTTGGCAGCAGGGTGTCAATTGCAAGAAACACCATCACTCCGCCAACGCCTGCAAAGATAACTCCGAGCAGGAAGTCTGTGAGGAAGGGTGCGAGCAGTAGATATCCAATGACCGCACCCGCAGGCTCGGATAATCCACTCAAAAAGCTATACCGGAATGCCTTTGCGCGAGATTTAGTGGCGTAGTAAACCGGAACCGAAACCGCAATTCCCTCAGGAATGTTATGCATTGCCACTGCTATCGCTAATGCAATTCCAACAGCTGGGTCATCCAACACCAACAGGAAGGTAGCGAGACCCTCGGGGAAGTTATGCATGGCAATTGCAAGGGCTGTGACCACACCAGTTCTCAAAAGAGCCTTATTTTTTGTCGCATACTGCTTGGCCTCGAATGTCTTAGAGTCCATGATTTCAACATCGGTGTTTTCGTGAGGATTGGCGGCAGAAGGAACTAAGAAATCCAATACCGCCATCAGCACCATGCCACCTATCAGGGCGGCTGTGGCAATGGCGCTGGCCGCCACGGCGGATGTTTCACCAGCGATATATTCATTGGCCTTGGGCAAAATCTCAACAAAGCTTAGATAGATCATGACTCCAGCGCTGAAGCCAATAGAAACTGCGAAAAAGGCTTTGTTAGTGGTGGTGGTAAAAAAGGCAATAGCTGACCCAATACCGGTGGCTAAGCCAGCGGCCAGAGTTACCGCAAAAGCGAGTATTAGTTCAGGTGCCATTTGTCATCAATCCAGGGCTAAAAAAACCGGGCAACTGAGTTACCCGGTTTTTGATTTTAGTTTGTTAGCTGGCGCCGCAGCCACAAGTGTTTTTTCCACATGCGCAATCCATATTGACCTCCTAGAAGTCCCAGTCGTCGTCGGTTGTTGATTCGTGCTTGCCAATCACATATGAACTACCAGACCCGCTGAAGAAGTCGTGGTTTTCATCACTGGAGGGAGAAAGTGAGCTGAGGATAGCTGGGCTAACTTCGGCTTCATCTTTCGGGAACAGTGGATCAAATCCAAGGTTCATCAATGCTTTGTTTCCGTTGTAGTGCAAGAACTTCTTTACATCTGGAGTCAGACCCAGCTCGTCGTAGATGTCAGCTGTGTACTTAACTTCATTTTCATACAACTCCAACAGTAGGTCATAGGTGTAGCTCTTCAGCTCTTCCTGGCGCTCCGGGCTTGACTCGTTATAACCCTGCTGGAATTTATAGCCAATGTAATAACCGTGAATTGCTTCGTCACGGATAATCAGACGAATAAGGTCGGCGGTGTTGGTGAGCTTTGCTCTGGATGACCAGTGCATTGGCAGGTAGAAACCACTGTAGAACAAAAAGCTCTCCAAAAGAGTGGAAGCAACTTTACGCTTTAGGGGATCATCGCCACGGTAGTAACCGAGAACGATTTCAGCCTTTTTCTGTAGGTAGGGGTTATCTTCACTCCACCTAAATGCCTCATCGATTTCCTTGGTTGAGCAAAGGGTTGAGAACACACTTGAATAACTCTTTGCGTGAACGCTTTCCATGAAGGCGATGTTGGTAATAACGGCCTCTTCGTGAGGAGTTCTGGCATCTGGCATCAAGCTCATTGCACCAATGGTGCCCTGAATGGTGTCCAGCATGGTGAGACCGGTAAACACCCTCATGGTGAGAAGCTTTTCGTTCTCCCTTAGTGTTCCCCAACTCTGAACGTCGTTTGATAGGGGCACCTTCTCAGGTAGCCAGAAGTTCTGGGTGAGCCTGTTCCAGACATCCAGATCCACAGAGTCTTCAACTTTGTTCCAGTTGATTGGACGGGTTATTGCTTGAGTCTTTTCCATGTTGATCTTCCTTAGAGCATGCAGCTTACGCAGTTGTCGACTTCAGTGCCTTCGAGAGCTGCTTGACGGATACGGATGTAGTAAATGGTTTTGATGCCCTTGCGCCATGCATAAATCTG
>CAJXMQ010000111.1 GCA_913056225.1 uncultured Micrococcales bacterium
AGAAGGGGACCAAAACTCCCCAAGCCACCTTCGCCGAGGAGGGCAACCGCGAGCAAGCTGATCAACCCCGCACCAAAGAGAAAAGGTCGCAGAGCTAAGTTTGTGGCGATTGGTTTATCAACCGGATTGCTATTGGGTTGCGCACCTGAATATCCAGATCCGGCCTTGTCCCCGGATCAGCCTGAAAAGCAATCCGTTCCCTCTTTGAACGGCGATCAGTTTGAAACAATTTTGGATTCAATCGCAGACGTGGTTGCACAGGGTGACCAACAGCAAAATCGAGAGTTATTGGAAAGCAGGCTGGCAGGACCTAGCTTGGATTACAGGGGAGCTTTTTATACCCTCATGAATCGTTCTGATGAAATTGCCGCTCCTAAGCCAATTAGCTCTTCGCTGCAATTAGCACTGCCCACCAACACTGAGACCTGGCCCAGAACCGCAATGATGGTCGTTGGTCAGGGGACAGAAAGCTCTCCACTGCAGGCACTGTTTATTCGTCAAGAATCAGTGCGAGAAAACTATCAGCTTTGGTACAACATCGAGCTATTGCCAAATATCGATTTCCCGGAGGTGGCAGCGGTCGAAACCGGATCATCACCAATTGATGCAGACAGTGGATTTTTGAATTTCAAGGTATCCGGGTTGGTGCCAGCGATTGGCAATCTGATTGACGAGGGTCTGGATTCGGTGGCAGTGAATGTGATTGACCCCGATAACCAATACATCGCCCAAGCCAGCGGTAATCTGTTGGCTTTGAAAAACTCTTTGGACTCCGCCGTAGTTTCATCAAGACACGAGCTTGGCAATGAAAACATCTCACAGCTGGTTACGACTGACGCTGGAGCACTGGTTGCCTTTTACATGATTGATGAAACCTCGATTTCACCAACTGAAGTGGCCGAGGCAATTGCCGTAGAGCCTGGACCCGAGCAAGTGCTGCTGGGTAGTGAGGCCAGTGCAACTGGAATTCAGACTCGCTACGGAACGATGCTGTTAGCCCATGTTCGCTCCTCTGAATCTGAACGCAGAGTCCGGATCCTGGGTGCCTCGCAGGTATTGCTCAGTGTTACTAGGCTGGAGGGTGATGAGTAACATTACTGGCGGTCAAGATCTTTCTGGTTTGGGAAAGGGTGACAAGACCTTCCCACCTTTTGCAGTAGCCGATGATTCAAAACTTCGGGAATACATAGAACTTTCCAATCAATTGCCGATCATTGTTTTATTTTCGGCGAATAACGACTCAGAACAGCTGAAAGCGAACCTGACCGAGCTAATCAATCAGGGCGAGGGCAGGATTATTGGTCTGGAGATTGACATCGTCAATCAACCTCAGCTGGCGCAGGCTTTTGGGGTGTCTCAGTCGCCTTCCGTGGTTGCCTTGCTCTCGGGACAACCAGCACCGCTGTTTCAGGGGGATCAGCCCATGCAGCAGATATCTGCTGTCATGAGCCAACTTTTGCAGGCGGCTAGCGAAAATGGCGTGACCGGGTCAGTGAACCTTGGCGAGGAGCAAAAACCAGATCTTGCTTCGCATATTGCCACCCTGATTTCACAGGGCGACTTGGACAACGCTGAGTCCGAACTTGCAAAGGCTTTGCAGCAGGAGCCGAATGACCAGCAACTGATTTCCATGAAGCGTCAGATTGAACTTATGAAGCGCATGGGGGAAGTTGACATCGAAAAAGCGGTTCAGATAGAGAGCGATGATCCAGATCAATTGCGCCAAAAATCCGATGCGTTGCTGGTTTATGGCAAGGCAGATGAAGCTTTGAATAACCTGCTGGATAAATTCGTGGCAGCGGATGAAGAAAATCGAGAGAAAATCAGAAATCACCTGCTGGAGCTGTTTGAGCTTATTGGCGGAAGCGAGCCGATTGTGTTGGCGGCTAGGGCCAAACTAACAAGCATGCTGTTTTAGGGTTAAGGCATGAAAGTCTTTTTGGACCATGCCTCCACCACCCCGCTGCGCGCGGTAGCCAAGCAGGCGTTGTTGGAAGGCTTGGAGGTCAGTGCTAATCCTTCATCCGTGCACACGCTTGGACAGCAAACCCGACACATGCTGGAAGACGCTCGAGATTCAATTGCTAAATCTTTGGACTGCAATCGAAGCGAAGTAATTTTCAACTCTGGTGGAACAGAGAGTGACAACCAAGCAATCAAGGGTCTTTTCTGGCAGAGAAACAAAGATAAACCTCGAAAAATTATTATTTCTGCAAAAACCGAGCACCATGCCGTGCTGGACACAATCGAATGGCTAGAAAAATCTCAGGGCGCTCAAGCTCATTGGATTGATGTTGATTCCAAGGGTGAGCTTGATTACCAGCAACTTGCTGATTTGATTTCTACCCGGGCAGACGAGATAGCGCTCATAAGCCTGATGTGGGCAAATAACGAAACCGGTGTCATCACTGACATTCGCAAGGTTTGTGAGCTTGCGAACGAGAAATCAATCCCTGTGCACTCAGATGCGATCGCAGCAGCCGGGCACATGCCCCTGAGCTTCAAAAACTCTGGCTTGGCGGCAATGACCGTCAGCGGGCACAAGCTTGGTGCGCCGATCGGGATTGCAGTATTGATTGTTGGCAGGTCAGTAAAACTCGAATCCTTGGTTCACGGTGGTGGTCAAGAAAGAGCGATGCGCTCGGGAACTTTGAACTATCCACTGGCACTATCCTTTGCTGCCGCCTTGGAAGAATCGGTTGCACAACTTGATTGGCGAGAAAGAGAATTGGGAAAGTTGAGGGATTACCTAGAAACCGAGGTTTCCAAATTGATTCCTGATGTCGAATTCACAACAGCTAAAGCAAATCGACTGCAAGACAACTCCCACATGATCTTTCCTGGCTGCCAGGGGGATTCGCTTTTGTTTTTGATGGACCTTGCTGGTGTTGAGGTTAGTACCGGGAGTGCCTGCCAGGCTGGTGTTATCGGGCCTAGTCACGTGTTGATGGCAATGGGCAAAACCGAAGAGGAGGCAAATGGTTGCCTGCGAATAACTCTTGGCTACAACAGCACCAAGGCGGATATTGATGCTTTTTTGGGTTCAATCGAGAATGCTTATGCCGGTGCAAAACGCGCGGGAATGAGCGCGAGGTAGTTATTTCGCAAATACTTTTTTAGACTACTCGGGTGAAAGTTTTAGCA
>CAJXMQ010000112.1 GCA_913056225.1 uncultured Micrococcales bacterium
TGCGCTCGCTCGGCGGTTTGACTTTGCCAATTGTTCCTGGCTTTCTAGTGTTTGTGTGTGGCTAAGTTTAGAGGCAAGAACAGATCCGGCTGGTATGTATTACTACCACCTGCGGTTTTAGCGGTGGCCGCTGGATTTGTGTTTGGCCAGATGACTTTGCCATCTCAATCAGCTCAACAAAAACCAACCAATTTTGATTTCCTTTATACCGATTACACCCCACCAATTCCTGAGCCAACAATTATTCAAAAACCAGACCCGCTTCCTAATTTCCCTCTAGATGAAGCTGATTCTTTGTTTGTGGTGGTCAATAAGCAGAGACCACTAGATCCAATTGATTACACCCCAGAAACAGTTGTCGTCAGTTCTGAGTTTTTAGACAACGGCAGAGATATTGAACTTGCTCCAGTTGCCGCAGAGGCGATGATCAACATGGGCAAAGCTGCAGTTGACGAAGGCATCGGCAAGCTAAAGCTAAATTCAGGATTTCGCTCCTATGAGTATCAAGCCGAGCTGTTCATTGCCAAGATCGGGCAATACGGAGAAGCAGAGGCGCTGGAGCGTTCAGCTAAAGCTGGCCACAGTGAGCACCAGACTGGACTGGCAATCGATGTTTCTAAGCCCAGCGAGGGATGTGAAATTATGCAGTGCTTTGGAAACACCGAAGCAGGCATCTGGGTGGCTGAGAATGCATGGAGGTTTGGTTATCTAGTCCGCTATGAACAGGATCAAACCCCAATCACTGGTTACACCTATGAACCCTGGCACCTTAGATACGTGGGTAAAGAATTAGCTGAGAGATACAAAATGGGCGATTACAAAACCCTGGAAGAGTTTTGGGGGTTGCCAGCAGCAGCTGATTACCTAGTCAGCTCTGAATGAGCGAACCAACTGGCTGAAATAGGCAATCGAGAAGCCAAAGCCAACCCCTGCATAACTAATGTTGAACCAGTTGTAATCGGCTGGAACCAGCAAGGAAAATGCCCCCAGTCCAAATGCCGCCAGCATCATGGTCCAACCAGCAATCCGCACCCCAAACTGGGATGCGCTGATGCTCACCATGGCCATGTTTCCACTCAGCGCAATCAGTGTTACCGAGATCAGCATCATCGCCCAAACCAAGGCATCTGTCACCTCAAGTCCCAATAGCTCAATGAAGGCTTCGGGGAAGATGAGGAGTGCGAAGGCGGAGATAGCAAAAAAGATCGCACCTACCAATAGGATGATGCGTATGACTCTAACTCCCGGGATTGTGTCCACGGATGGACAGAATAATTCAACCGAGGGTTGTTAACCTAATGACCAATTTATGACCGAACACACAATCGCTTATCTAGGCCCTCGCGGAACCTTCACCGAGGAAGCCGTGAACCTGCTCAAGCCCAGGAAATCAATTGCGGTTGGCAGTGTTGCCGAAGCTTTAGATCTAGTGATTGAGAAAAAAGCCGACCGTGCGGTAATCCCAGTTGAAAACTCAATTGAGGGAAGCGTGAGTGCAACCAGTGATGCATTGGCAAATATCCCAGGCATCCAGATTTATTCAGAGAACCTTGTCGCAGTGAAATTCGTGCTTGCCTCCAAAGGAGCAAAGCTAGAAAACATTCAAAAGGTTCTAACTCACCCCGTTGCCTACGCTCAGGCAAGAAAGTGGTTGTCCGAAAACCTGAGCAATCACCAACACATCCCAGCCGCTTCGACCGCAGCTGCTGCTAAAGCGGTCAGCGAATCTGACATTGCGGATGCCGCTGTGGTCGCCAAAGCAGCAGCCACTATTTATGGGCTTGAGATCTTGGCCGAGGACATAGGCGAGAACAAACAAGCGCAAACGAGGTTCATCGAGCTTGGCCTGCAGGGCAAGGCCGTTGAAAAAACTGGCAAAGACAAAACCAGCCTGATCGTTGAGCTACCGGAGGATAAGCCGGGTGGATTGCTTGAGATGCTGGAGCAGTTCTCGGTAAGAGGCATTAACCTTTCTCGAATTGAGTCTCGCCCGATTGGTGACAGCTTCGGTCGCTACAGGTTTTATGTTGATGCCCAGGGCCACATAGATGACCAGGCAGTCAGCGAAGCCCTAATGGGACTTCACAGATTTAGCCCAAAGATCACCTTCCTTGGAAGTTACCCACGAGCTGATCAGCAACCAAGTGATCACTTGGGAAATAACAGCGATAAGCAATACCTGAGCGCTCAGGCATGGCTTAGATCACTTACAGGCAACCAATAAAGCTTTGGGCAATACCTGAAAGGTGACTTTCTTGGCAGGCTTCATCAGGTCGCCATCCAGTTGAAAATTGCTTTCCCGCTCGCTGACGACAGTGATCTTCTTCCCACTCAGATACTCAAGGGATTTCAGGTTGGATGTTGCATCCATGAGTTTTCTGCCAACAACCAAAGGCCTTACAAATCTGTTTTGCCAGAGGATTCTTCCCAATACATCAATCCAGTTCCAAATCTTTCTTGGGCCAATGGCTGCAACATCTAGGTTTCCATCATCCACTTCGGCATCGGGCAGAAGCGAGAACTTGCCCGGCAGAGTCCCGGTGTTGGCAACAATTAGCGTCAGGACTTTGAGGGTCTTGGTCTCGTTGTTATCAACAGTTACTTCAAATTTTTCAAACTTTGGGGGCAATGAACGAATCCCGCCTTCTATGTATGCAACCCAACCGATTCGCTTTTTTAGCTTCGGATGAGTGTTTTCCATAATCGAGGCATCCAGACCAAGCCCACTAATGCCTGTGAAAAACATGGCAGGTTCTGAGCCAACCTTGGCCTTACCGAGATCAATCTCTCGGTAATTGCCAGCAAGTGCAATCTTGCTGGCGCCCTTAATATCCATCGGGATACCCAGATTTCGAGCCAAAATGTTGCCGGTGCCAACTGGGATTATTCCGATAGGGATCTTGATGTGGTTTTCCATCAAATACTGAACAACGCTTCTAAGAGTTCCATCGCCTCCAGCAACAACGCAGAGATCAAACTCAGCAAGTTCAAATTCCTCTAATTTGGCAAGCTCGCTGGTTTTGAAAAATTGCGCGCCAGGAAAAAAAGTCTCCAGTCTTGATTTGGAGATTTTCTTTGAATTAAAAACCACAGCAATCTTGCTCACCTGACAAGCCTATAAACCTCGGTAGGCTAT
>CAJXMQ010000113.1 GCA_913056225.1 uncultured Micrococcales bacterium
TCTGCCGAATTAGCAAGTTGATCCAATAGATCAATCAGCTGCTTTGACCAGCGAATGAAATCTCCCGGCAGCATGCCTGTTATATCTAAAACCGTATCTAAACTCGCCCCCTTGGCCCATCTGAACATTGGATAGCAAAGCCCTAGCTCGAGCGCAGGTTCGGGTTTCAACTGGTATTCAAATTGCAAATCTGCAAGTCTTTTTTGAATCCTTTCCGTTTGTTCCAGCGCAGGTTCAAATTGACCTTTCGGAACCTTCGGTTGAAATTCGTGATCTTCCCGCTTTCCCTCGTAAACCAGGGCAACTGCCAGAGCCGCCAAGTTCTCTGGGTCTAAACCGGACCATGCTCCGCTATTGACACACTCCGCTATCAACAAATCACGCTCCCCGTAGATTTTGGAAAGCCTCTCCCCCTTCGGGGTAACCATCATCTCCTTATCCATTTCTAGATAGCCGAGTTGTTCTAGTAGCTGGGCAATTCTTTGAAATGTCTTGCTGACACGATTTGTTCGAGAATCAATCTTGCTCAGATCCTTCTCAATCTCCCGCTTTAGCTTTTGATATCTTTCGCCCCAGCGAGCGTGAGTTTCGCGCTCGGGGCACCTGTGTGCTGGGTGGGACCTCAGTGTTCTTTTTAGGTTCGCAAGCTCCTGCTCTTGCAGGTGCCTTCCCTTGGATTCACGCATGTCTCTTTTTTTGGCGTATGCCAATTGTTTTTCAAGGTCACTGATCTGTCTGCGAAGGGACGAATACTCCTTGAAATCCCCCAGATCACACTGCATGGCCTCCTCATAGCCATCAAGGGACTTCTCACGCTGCTCAATGCTGCTGGCAATGCCAACAACACTCTTATCGGCTTGGTACTGAGCAAAGCTTTTTTCCAGAATGGAGCTTGCTAGTTCCATCCCAAAAGCAGAAATCAAATTAACGCCCATGTTGTATGTGGGTTTGAAACTCGAATTTAATGGGTAGGTTCGCTTACTAGCCAGCCCTGCAACGCTGTTTGGGTCCAGAGCCGAACCCCACTGAATAACACTGTGTCCTTCAATGTCTATACCCCGTCGCCCAGCCCTGCCTGTCAGCTGCGTGTATTCACCTGGGGTAATACCAACACGAGACTCCCCGTTGTATTTGTCTAATTTCTCTAAAACTACTGTTCTTGCCGGCATGTTGATACCCAGTGCAAGGGTTTCTGTTGCGAACACAGCTTTGACTAATTTTTGCTGAAACAGGGCTTCAACTACCTCTTTGAAAGCAGGCAACATCCCAGCATGGTGTGCGGCGTAGCCTTTTTCCAAGGCGGCCAGCCATTCAAAGTAGCCCAGGGTGTCGAGATCCTCATCTGCAATGGACGCACATCGAAGCTCGACCTGACGTCGGATTTCTGCCTGCTCATCTCGGGTGGTGAGTCGAAGGTTAGACCTGGAACACGCCTCTACTGCTTTTTCACACCCAATCCGACTGAAGATAAAAAAGATGGCGGGGAGCAGTTCGGCATCTTCTAGGATCTCAATAACCTCGGGTTTACTGAGTCGCTCTATTTGATTTTGGCGCTTTATGTAGCGTCCTTGCTTTCCTCCACGCATTCTGTGAGAGGGAGCCCGAAGCTTACTTTGGTGACGTTGCAATAGCTGTTGGTTCACCTTCGTTTGATCGCTCTTGGCGTCAAATAGCTCAATAAGTTCATCACCAAACAACACATGCTGATGCAGAGGAACTGGCCTGTGTTCGCTCACCACAATAGCTGTGTCACCTCGAACCTCTGCAAGCCAAGCTCCAAACTCCTCAGCATTAGAAACAGTTGCAGATAACGAGGCAACCTTTACATCCTTTGGAAGGTGAAGAATTACCTCTTCCCAAACTGCACCTCGGAACCTATCGGCTAGATAGTGAACCTCATCCATAATTACGTAACCCAGCTCAATCAGAGTTGTTGAACCCGCGTAGATCATGTTTCTTAGCACTTCAGTGGTCATAACAACGATCTGCGCATTCGAGTTTTGGTTATTATCTCCGGTTAGTAGCCCCACCCGTTCCTTGCCATAGCGCTTCACCAGATCTGCATATTTTTGATTGGACAGAGCCTTGATTGGAGTTGTGTAGAAAACTTTCTGATTTTGCGCAATTGCGAGGTGTATTGCAAACTCACCAACCACAGTTTTGCCAGCGCCAGTAGGCGCCGCAACCAAGACTCCCTTACCTTCGCTCAATGCTGTGCAGGCTTCAATCTGAAATTGGTCAAGGCCAAATGGCAAATCGTGTGTGAACTGAGCCAACTCGGTCATCTTATTTCGAGTCTTTGCTGCTTTATAACGTTCTGCTGGGCTGGGTTCGGTCAATCGTTTAGTTCCTCATCCAGCTGTTCAGCTTTTTTGCGCTTCCGGCGGTCGTTGAGGTAGGCAATACCTGCAGCTAAGAAATAAAGAATTATTAGCGGAACCATCAATAACAGCATTGAGATTGGTTCCGCTGTTGGAGTAGCGAGGGCAGTTACTACCGCAATTACAAAAATTGCGAACCTCCATCCACGGATGATGCTCCTGGCTTGCAAAAGCCCCGCAAAGTTCATCGCTACCAAAACTGCTGGCATAACAAAGGCCGCCCCAAATATGAACAGCACTCTAATTGCGAACAATACGTACTGACTTGCATTTATAACGTTGGAGCTTCCCTCTGGCGTAAAGCCAAGTAAGACAACCACGAAGTTAGGAAGCGAAACCCATGCAATATAGGTTCCAATCAGAAACAACGGAACCGAGCTAAACACGAAGGCAATGGAGTATCTGCGCTCCGTCTTTTTTAGTCCCGGCGTAACAAATGCCCAAAGTTGATAAAGCCAAAAAGGTGAGGAAATTAGTAGACCCAGAAAGATGGAGACCTGAATTCTCAGATCGAACGCGCTAACTATGGTGCCAAAGTTTACAGTTGCGTTGACTCCCCGCTGTTCGCTGAGATCAATGATTGGTTGTTGTAAGAGGCTAAAAACCGGTTCAAATAAAAACCAGCCAGCAACTGTTCCGGCAAGAATAAAACCCGCCATCCAAAACAGTCTTTTTCTAAGTTCCCGCAGATGATCAGCAAGTTTCATCTTGCGTTCGGGGTTTGCTCCCCTAGCCATTACTCTGACTTGTCGTCG
>CAJXMQ010000114.1 GCA_913056225.1 uncultured Micrococcales bacterium
GCAATCAGCGGAATGATGATAAAACCAACCGCTACTCCAGCAACTCCAATTGAGAAGGGGCTTTCCCAAGGAAGCCACGGAGTCAGATTTTCAATAAACGGTCTGAGCCAGAACAAAGCAAACAAACCGGTTGCAACGGTTGGGATGCCCTCTAACACCTCAAGCACTGGCTTGATGGTTTTGCGAACTCCGTTGGAGGCGTATTCAGAGAGGTAGATTGCTGAGGCCAATCCCAGTGGGACTGCCACCAGCATCGAATACATAACCACTTGCAAAGTTCCAGCCACAACGGGCAAAACTCCAAATGAGGGATTGGCAAATGAAGGTGCCCAAACTGTTGCTGTGAAGAACTCAGTGATAGACACCTGAGAGAAAAACTCTGGAAGGGGAATGAAAAGCGAAAAAACAATTGCGGTGGTTACGGCCACCGACAAAGCTGCCGTCGCGAAAAGAAAACCAATTATTATCTTTTCGCCCAGTCGAAAGCTTTGAGGCCGGAGCGAGGCCTGCGCCTCGCTCCGGTTAGAGCTGATTGAACTACCGGATGACATAGATTCTCCTGTTGTTCAATCGCATCGAATAAATGTTATCCGATTAGAGCCTCAACGCGAGCCAACTGCTCTTCTTGCTGCTCAGGTGTTAGTCCAACATAACCTGCAGTTCCGTTGATTAGCTCAGTTTCGTTGATCAAGAACTTGAAAAACTCTTGAACCTCTGGGCGCTCCAAAGCGGTTGATGATGCGTAGGTGAATAGTCCACGCCCAAGTGGTGTGTAGGCCTGGTTTTGCACGTTTTCTACTGTTGGCTCAACGCAACCTTCACCACCGTCAACAGCCAGACCCTTTACCTCATCCAGGCTCTCCTGGTAGTAGCTGTAAGGGATGAATGACAAACCACCGGCTGCTGAGGCAACACCTGATACTGCTAGGTCGTCCTCTTCACCAATGTTGTTGTAGTCAATACGGATGTTTCCACTCTCACCATTGATTTCATCGGTGAAGTAGTCAAATGTTCCAGAGTCAGTTCCTGGACCGTAAAGAACCAATGGCTCATCCTGAATTGCAGCAGGAACGTCCACTGTGGTCAGTTCACCCCAAGTTGCGACTGTGGAGTCCTGGTTCCAGATTTCGTTCAAGGTCTCAACTGAGATGCACTCAAGCGGGTTTCCCTGGTTTACAACAACGCTCAGAGCGTCATTAGCAACGGTGATGTAGTCATACGAAATACCGTTTTCCTCACAAAGGGCAGATTCCTCTTCTTTGATAAACCTAGATGCATTTGAGCCATCGGTCTCTCCGTTGCAAAATTTCTCGAAACCTCCACCGGTTCCAGAGATGTTTACAGAGGCACGCACGTCTGGGTAGCTTTCCATGAATAACTCGGCTGCTATTTCTGATGCAGGTCCCACGGTTGAGGAGCCATCAATCAAAATTGATCCAGAGATGCCACTGGACTCGGTAGATTCTTGGTCTGTGCCTGCGCATCCGGCAAGAACCAGTGCTGCGATTGCGGCCATTGCTCCCAGGCCTACAAACTTTCTGTTTGACAAGATAATTCCTTTCGGGAAGTTGAAGTGTTGCATCAGTTAGTTCACTGAACAAAATCAAACAAAAGGTAAACAACAGACGACCATTGGCAGAAATCACAAAGCAGTTTCTAAATGACTTAGTGTTGGTTCATGATTGAAACAGTCACAGGGGACTTAGAAACAGCCAAACACAAAAATGGCAAGCCAAAAACCATACTGGTCACTGGTGCAACCGGATATGTCGGTGGACGACTTGTTAGAGAACTACTGAGCCACGATTACAAGGTCAAAGTACTAGTCAGAAACGCCTCAAAGCTCAGCGATTACAGCTGGGCTGATCAGGTTGAGGTGGTTGAGGGAACCGCAGAGGATGAGCAAACCCTCACTAAAGCCTTATCTGGAGTTCAGATTGCCTACTACCTCTTACACGCTCTGAATTCAAAGTTTGACTTCGTTGCTGAGGAAAGAGCACTGGCAACAAGTTTTGGCAAGGTTGCCAAAGAGCAGAAACTTGAGCGGATTATTTATCTCGGAGGATTGGCCAAGCAAGACGCCAAACTTTCTCAGCACCTGGGTGCCCGCCAAGAAACAGGTGAGATCCTGAGAGCATCTGGGGTTCCAACTGCGGAGCTCAGGGCCGGGATCATTCTGGGTAGTGGATCTGCAAGTTTTGAGATGCTTAGGAATCTAACGGAGAGACTTCCAATCATGGTCACCCCCAAATGGGTGAACAACAGAATCCAGCCAATCTCTATCCGCGATGTTCTGAGATATCTAGTTGGCTGCTGCACGCTGCCAAGCGATGTAAACCGAAGCTTCGACATTGGCGGCCCTGACATATTGACCTTCAAAGAGATGATGATTCAGTTTGCCGAAGAGGCAGGATTGCCAAAAAGAAGGGTTTATCCAATTCCGGTTATGACACCCAAGCTTGCAAGCGGTTGGATTGGGCTTGTTACGCCAGTTCCGGTAACGCTTGCCAAGAGATTGGTAAGCAGTCTCAAAAACGAAGTTCTTTGCAACGAAAACGACATTCAGCAATACATCCCAGCTCCCGAAAAAGGTCTGACTGGGTTTAGAAAAGCTGTTAGCAGAGCTTTGAGGCGAATTGTCGACGCCGATGTTGAAACCCGTTGGACTAACGCCAGTGATCCAAGGTTTCCAGCTGACCCATTGCCAACCGACCCTAACTGGGCTGGTGGTTCACTCTATGAGGACAAGCGAGTAATGCTCTCTGAGGATTCGGTTGAGGATGTTTGGGCAAGGGTTGAAAGCATTGGTGGCAAAAACGGCTACTCCTCCGGAACAATCCTTTGGGAGATCAGAGGGTTCATGGACAAAATCATCGGTGGCGTGGGTCTTAGGCGCGGAAGACGAGATGACAACCTGTTGGTTGTTGGCGAGGCATTGGATTTCTGGAGAGTGGAGCTATTAGAAAGACCGAGCTTACTGAGACTCAAAGCGGAGATGAAACTGCCTGGGAAAGCTTGGTTGCAGTGGGAGCTATTTGACCAAGACG
>CAJXMQ010000115.1 GCA_913056225.1 uncultured Micrococcales bacterium
ATCGACGGAATGTTTGACACCATTGGTGCCGAGATCAAAAAAGGCAACAAGGTCACCATTCCTGGTTACCTTTCAGTTGACAAGGGCCACCGTGCAGCACGCACCGGTCGTAACCCACAGACTGGCGCAACCATTCAGATTGCTGCTGCGAACACCGTTAAGGTTTCTGCAGGTTCAAAGCTGAAGGCTGCTGTTAAGTAGTAAACAAAAAACTTATAAGGCGCTGGGATTCCAGCGCCTTTTTGTTTAATTTGTCCAAATAAAAAATAGACTTATCACCATGAACCTAAACGCCCGAGCGGCTAGCTATGTCTTGATGCAATTCATTCTGCTAGCTCTGCTGATCCTCGCCCCCAGGGATGCGAGTTTGTATGGAGGGGCGCAGGTTCCACTCTCTATTCTTGGCTTAGTTTTCATAGCTGGGGGTATGGGGGTAATTCTTTATAGCTTTTTTGCCCTGGGAAGATCTCTTACGGCATCACCGGTTCCCAAGGAAGACGGAGAGCTAGTCACAAAAGGGTTGTATTCAAGGGTTAGGCACCCGATTTATTTCGGACTGCTCTTGGCAAGCATCGGAGTTGTGCTGGACGCTGGGCCGTGGCCGCAGTTCGCAATATTTTTGCTGTTACTGGTTTTGTTAAATATCAAAGCAAGCTTTGAAGAAGAGCTTTTGGCCAAGAGATACCCCGAATATCGAGAGTATGCAAAAAAGACTCCTAGATTTTTCCCAAGGTTGAGCTCTTGAGCACCATTGATAGCGTGCAGAGCAGATCAATCAACGCCAGATTGGTCACCTCTGTTTATCTGCTTGGAGGGTTTGGCTTTGTTGCGGTTATCGCAGGCATGTTTATTGGCGGTGGCGCGATTGAATCTCAATTTGGAGATCCAGGTGCAGTTGTTAGATGGGGAACACCGGTTGCCAAGCTGGTGATGAATATCTCGATTGCAATAACTGTTGGCTCTTTGGTCATGGGGGCCTTTGCTGCAAGCAAGGGTGAAGAGCAGCGCAGGTTACTAAACATCGCTGCAGTTGCTTCCGCATTATGGCTTCTTTCAGGGCTTTTGTATTTTTTGATGACCTATCTCTCCGCCAGCGGGTTGGGACTGGGATTCACGCCTGAGTTTTCTGAGGGGCTGTGGTTGTTTGCAACTCAGATTGAATTGGGCTCAGCCTTAGCCGCCAACATAGTTTTTGCAGCGGTGCTGAGCATCCTCACCCTTTTGTTTATTGGCACCAGGGCTTTGGGCATCATGGCAGCGCTTGGATTGGCCTCACTTTTTCCTCTGGCCGAGACCGGTCACGCATCCAGTGATGCTTATCACGCCCTAGCGGTCAACTCGCTGTTGATGCACCTGGCAGGTATCTCGATCTGGGTCGGTGGCCTATTTTCGATGTATTTGATTTGGACCAAAAACAACAAAAGAAATATTGACCTACTACTTCGCTACAGCTCTCTTGCTCTGCTGGCCTATGTCTTGATAGCCATCAGTGGTTTCACAAGCAGTGCGATCAGGCTTTATCAGCCAAGCGACATTCTGTCCCCCTATGGTCAGTTGATTTTGATCAAGGTCGCTCTGCTGTTGGTTCTTGGGTTATTTGGGGCTAGGTATCGACTGCGTGATTTGAAGCTGATGCGAGAGGGCAAGGATTACAGGTTTTGGAGAGTAGCTCTTCCAGAGCTGTCCATCATGGCAATAGTGATGGGCTTTGCAACGGCTTTGGCCAGAACCCCAACGCCAATCGATGAAATACCTTTTACTCCTCCCACTCCAGCTGAGATTCTCACTGGCGATGTTCTGCCCCCAGAGTTAACCGCTAGCTCCTGGTTCACCGTTTGGGATATAGATATTTTGTGGTTGACGATAACTATTGCGGGAATTGCCTTTTATCTAGCTGGTGTCAGGAGATTGAAAACCAGGGGTGATAGTTGGAATATGGGTCGAACCGCAAGCTGGGTTACCGGCATGCTGGTTTTGCTCTACGTCACCAACGGAGCCCCCAACGCTTATCACGAGTTTTTGTTCTCGGTTCACATGGTCGGCCACATGATGCTGAGCATGTTGGTTCCGGTGCTGTTGGTTCCAGGTGCTCCGGTTACTTTGCTTTCCAGGGCGGTTAAGGCTCGCAAGGACGACTCATGGGGACCCAGAGAATGGGTTATGTGGGCGGTGCACACACCGTTTGCCAAGATCATTAGCCACCCAATTGTGGCAGCAATCAACTTTGCTGTGTCTTTGGTGCTGTTTTATTACACACCTCTGTTCAGGTGGGCGAATGAGGATCACCTGGGTCACCAGTGGATGTTGGTTCACTTTTTGTTGGCTGGTTACATGTTTGTGCAAGCGGTGGTTGGTGTTGACCCCACTCCGCACTCGGTCCCCTACCCATTGAAGCTGGTGCTACTAATTGGCACCATGGCGTTCCACGCCTTCTTTGGCGTGGCACTGATGAGCGACAACAGCCTTTTGTTGGCTGACTGGTTTGGGGCAATGGGACGAGAATGGGGTGCCGATCCACTCCGAGACCAGTCCGATGGTGGAGCAATCGCCTGGGGAATTGGCGAATTCCCCACTCTGATTTTGACCATTCTGGTTGTTTATCAGTGGAGCAAAAGTGATGACCGAGAGCGCAAGCGCAAAGATCGCGTCAGCGACAGAAGCGGAAACCAGGACCTTGAAGATTACAACCAGATGTTCAAAAGGCTGGAAGAGTACGATGGGACTCGATGAGCTTTTCTCTTTCTGAAGAACAACAAAAATTATTCGATTACATCGAGTCAACTGATGCAAACATTTTTATTACCGGTCGTGCTGGAACTGGTAAATCCACACTCCTTAGCTACCTGATTGCCAACACTGAAAAGAGTTTTGCTGTTTGTGCGCCAACCGGGGTTGCCGCCTTGAATGTTGGCGGGG
>CAJXMQ010000116.1 GCA_913056225.1 uncultured Micrococcales bacterium
CTGTTCTTAGCGCCGAGTTTGATTTGTTTTGATTGATGAAAGCTAAGCACCACAACTGGTGTGCCAGCATCTGTGGTCGAACCAACAATTTCAGGAACCAAAAGAGTTGAAGATGCAAGTGGACTTACCAACTTCAAGGCAGCGAGTTCAACCGCAAGCTCTTGTTCGGCAGCTTTGCTCTGCGGGACCAGAACTCGATACTGATTTCCGGCAGCCGAGGTTAGTACCGCAGAATCAAAACCAGGGGTCTGTTCGCTGGTGAGTTCGGTAGAGACAAAGTTTTTTCCACTCACCGCCGCCGCTGCTAGCGCCGCTAGAATCAAATGGGATTTGGCCATAGCCAAAGACTATTTTGGCTATCAGCGCCAGCACTGATGCCACGCAGGGAAACGTTATGGAATCATCACCCGAAGAATTGCTTCAGGGCCTTGACAGTCAACAGCGTCTGGCAGCGGAGAGCTTGCTGGGACCGGTTCGGATTGTTGCCTCTGCCGGCAGCGGTAAGACCAAAACCATAAGTCATCGAATCGCCTACGGAGTTGCCAGCGGAGTCTATGCTCCCGAAAAGGTGCTCGCCCTTAGCTATACCTCACGTTCCGCTGCGGAGTTGAGAGCAAGAATCAACTCTCTGGGTGGACCGGCTGTTCAGGTTAGAACGGTGCATGCCTCCGCTCTGGCTCAACTGAGGCATTTCTGGCCACAAATAAGTGGGGTCTCAGCCCCCCGGGTGGCAACTAGCAAAAAAGATTTGTTGATGGAGGCACTAAAAAACCTAAAGATAGATTCCAACCAGTCGGTCTTACGCGAGCTTGCCTCTGAAATTGAATGGTGGAAATACTCAATGCTGAGCCCAGATGAGTATGCTGAAAAAGCATCGGATCGCAATCTGGAGACACTGAATTCATCTGTTGCACATGCTGCCGTAGTTGAATATGAACGGCTGAAGGCTGAGTCCAAGCAGATTGACTGGGAAGATGTGTTGCTACTGACTCTTGGCATGTTGAAATCTGAACCCTTAGTCATTGAGCAGGTTAGAGCTCAGTATCGTTTTTTCACCATTGATGAATTTCAAGACATTTCGCCGCTTCAGTTTGCGCTATTGCGGGAATGGCTTGGAGACAGATCTGACTTATGCGTTGTGGGGGATCCAAGACAAACAATTTATAGTTTTGCCGGCGCAAGCCAAGGGTTTTTGAATGGGTTTGAATCACACTTTGAAAACACCAATTCAATTGAACTTAGCAACAACTATCGCTCGGGTAGCACCATTGTAAATTTAGCCAACAAGGTCATGCATGAACTTCCAGCAATGACCTCCATTACAGGAATCGGCCAGATATTAACTCAGAGCTATACGAATGAGACTCAAGAGGCTACGGCGGTTGCAAGCATGATCTCCGAGGATCTCAATCAAGGAATACCCGCCAATGAGATAGCGGTGCTATTTCGAATCAATAATCAATCGGAGCTGATTGGCGAAAAACTCAGCAGTCTTGGAATCCGACATCAAATAAAGACCGCCGAGAAGTTTTTTCAACTTCCAGCGGTTGCCAGAGCAGTTCAAATGATTCGGGCAAGTCGATTTGTCGAGGATAAGCCAGCCCATGAGATCATTTCCGATATTTTGAGAGATCTAGGCTGGAGCCAGGCACCATCTGGTGATTTATCAAATTGGGAATCACTGCAAGCGCTTTACGAGGTGCTAACCGAAAATCAGTTGACCATCGAGCAAACGGTCCAGCTGATTGACTCTCTTCAGCTTCAACATTTTGAGCCGATTAGGGAGTTGGTGACACTTTCTACCATTCACGCATCCAAAGGTTTGGAGTTTAGAAAGGTTTATCTGATTGGCGCCAGTGAAGGGCTTCTGCCGTTTCATCTAGCCAAATCTGAAACAGAAATAGCCGAAGAGCGTCGCCTGGCCTATGTTGCAATTACTCGAGCAAAGCAGTTTTTGGTGATTACCCACGCCAAAAACAATGGAGAAATCTCTAAATTTCTTCACGGAGTCGTTGACATCCGCATTCCGGGTTAGTGCCGGCAGTTAAAAATTCAATTTCACCGTTGCTTAACAACTTGAGGTCTTGTTTGTCCTGAATTCCATCAACTGCCTTCAGAATTTTTTGAGAGGCCAAAGACGAGGCAAACAAAATGGATACGGAATCTCTTAGTCCTGAAGAGCCAGCAATTTGAGAGGCAACCAATTGCCTTCCAGGGTCAGTTCGCCAATGATTGAGCTCCCGACAGGAGAGGCAGGCGGATTTAGAAGTAACCGGGGCACTGATTGACACATGCAGGTCTGAGAAACAAACGCCAATGTGGCTGACACCAAGAGATTGCCATCTTTGATAATCAGTGGGCTGAAAAACACCAGAAGATGACACTAAGGCAATGTCAATGTCTGCGTAATCGGACCAGTTCATTCGGTTGTCTAGTTTTATCTTGGCCGGCGTATTTTCGACTTCCGACCTCAGTATTCCAAGCTTTGGCTTGCCTAGCTGGTCTATTCCATATCCCAACCTTCCGCAGTCTGATTCAGTGACCAGAGTGTTATCCCCTACCACAATCAGTCCAATCCCCGAGTGGGCGAGGGTTTGCAGGACAAGTCTGCCCAAACGGTCTAATTTTGGGAGATACACCATTGCAGACTGCCGGGTGCGGAAGCTTCTTGAGTGAGGGGATGGAAGGTTCTCAATTTCGGGCGCTGCAAGGTTTGGTTTTGAATCTTCAAGCAGATGACCCAATTCGGAAATCATGGACATCGCTTGCTCTGGGCGGAGGCCTGCGAGTTTGGCGGCTGCATTGATTTGGTTGTCGGCAACCCCCAACTCCAGCATCGCAAGAAAGGTTTCGTGTTGTTGGCTATCAAGTCTCAGACGGG
>CAJXMQ010000117.1 GCA_913056225.1 uncultured Micrococcales bacterium
GATGAAGAAATTGAAGCCGTTTATTACACCGTTGAGGGCGAGCTATTTTTTGCAAGTAGCAACGACCTAACCACTTTGTTTGAATACACCGATGACCCAACCAACGTGATCATCGATGTCTCCAAATCTCACATCTGGGACGCCTCAACTGTTGCAGCTTTGGACACCATAGTTACCAAGTATGAAAACTTAGGCAAAGAGGTTTACATCAAGGGCATGAACCAGGCCAGTGAGCGACTGCACACAAGACTTGCAGGAAACATGGGTGGAGATATCTAAGACCTCGGAGAGCGGGATATCAGCGCCTCCATCGGTCCTTTTCTGCCACTCCTTGCATTCCAGGTTGCCAACACAGCCAGCACAAACCAGACACCAAAGGCCATAAACAGATTTGTTAGCAAAGTGGTTTCACCGAACAAGCCCAGTCCCCAGCCAGAGTAAATAACCAAAAACACCAACGACTGGGATAGGTAAATACTCAGTGAGTGTTTTCCAGCACCTGCCAAGATTTCAAGTTTCTTTCCAGACAAAACCAGTTTTCCAATCGCTCCAACGATTCCAGCTGAGACCAGTCCTCCGGTCAAAAATATGACTGCCAGCGATGTCATGAATACCCCGAGTGAGAAGCTCTCGCCGCTGAATGCCCAAAGCATTCCGATAGCTGCCATCATCTGCAGTGGGATTCCAAACCCAAACCCAAAGCCCATGAGCTTATTCGCAGTGGTTGCCTTGAAGTTTTCTTTTGAGAGCCAAGACTTTCTTCCCGCCATCAAACCAAGCAAAAATGCAACGAACACCATAGGTCCCTGCAAAATCAAGATGCCTGGCAACGTCGTCACCCACAACTCAGTTCTGGCAAGCACCTGCTCCAGGAAGTTTCCGTTAACCATCAACTGATCCAGTCGAGTGCTAGTTAGGAATTCCTCTGGACTGAGAGGTTCAAACATGTCTGCCAGGAAAGAGGCGACAGTAACAAAGAAAAAGCCAATGGCAGTCAAAACATATAAAAACACTGCCCAACCGCGGATGACGGCATCTCGCCTGAACATGAATGTCCACAAAATCAAACCAAAGATCCCATAAATAAACAGAATGTCGCCAAAGAACAAAAACTGCGCGTGGATAAAGCCAAACCCGATTAGGGCGAAGGATCGTTTGGTCCATCTTTTTTTGTTCTCAGGTGAACCCTTCACCAAGTATGTGGAGCTATAACCAAACAAAAACGAAAACAGCAGATAGAACTTAGCTAAAAAGAAGCTTGAGGTGATGAAGCCTCCGGCTTGGTTTGCAAAAGAGTCAAACTC
The DNA here is from genome assembly GCA_913056225.1 of uncultured Micrococcales bacterium. Lineage (GTDB taxonomy): Bacteria > Actinomycetota > Actinomycetes > Actinomycetales > Microbacteriaceae > CAJXVY01. The sequence continues at coordinate 1,305 of CAJXMQ010000117.1, forward strand.
GGCAGCAAACCAGCCATCAGCCGAACTCTGCGCGAAGTAGTGAATGTTCACCATCGCGATTCCCAACAGTGCGAAGCCTCTTATGGCATCGACTAGGTTGTCTCTGTTTTTCAGTTGAGTTTTATCATTCATGGCTATCTTCCTTTGACTCTGATGGGTAGTGAAACAATTCTTCGATTGACTTTCCGAGCACTCTTGCGATCTTGAATGCGTATTCCAAGCTGGGCGAATACTTCTCTTTTTCAATTGCGACGATTGTCTGTCTCGAAACTCCTAATTTTTCTGCCAACTGTTCCTGTGTTAGTCCAGCCACGACCCGATGAACTTTCACAGAGTTGGTAACCGAGGTTGACTTACTCAAACAGCAACTCCCCTTCTAGATCCTCTTATGCGCATGGCCGAGTGAGTAGCACTGATAGCTACTCCTCCAAAAAACATCAGGTGAATTAGCAAAACTGCGTCGAATAGTGTCACCCAAACCAGAAGCAGAACGCCGAGATAGGTAATCAGCAGATAGAGAGTGTTGCTATTTGCTCGAAGTAAAATTTCCTTGTCCCTGATGTCGGTTCTAATGGCATTTCTATAGCGAAAATTGATTAGAGCTTCGAAAATAAATGCCGCCAACACATTCACCCCAGCGAGGATAAACATCGCTGTTGAGAAAGCCGTTTGTTCAATTGATTTGGCTTCAAGCTGAACTGCCAACCAGATCACATAGGCAACAACCATAAGAGCGTCTAGGGCAATTCGGCCGCTAAGAACTTTTTCTGTGTAGGAGAACGTCATGTCAATAATGTAAATAATCTTTTACATTTTGTCAAACATTTTTGACATTTAGAGTTTTCGGGCTAAGCGGCGCGTTGCATCTCCAAATAGTCTTGCCACTCAGGTTGGTGCTTCTCGGTGCCCCTAACAGTCCATGTCAGACCAGTTGGCATCTTTGGCGTGAAATCAAGCTGCCAGCCGATTTCATTGAGAGTCCGGTCGCCTTTTTTGTTATTGCACTTAAGGCAGCAGGCAACTAGGTTTTCCCAACTGTCGCCACCACCTTTAGATTTTGGAATCACATGATCAATGGTTGTGGCACTTCGCTTGCAATACGCGCATCTTTGCCCGTCTCTTCGTAGCACTCCCCTGCGAGAGACAGGAATCCTTCTGTGGTTTGGGATGCGAACATAGCGAGATAACAGGATCACGCTTGGCATGTCAAACTCCATTGTGGCACTGCGAACTTTCTCATTGGCCTCGGCTAACACCGTTGCCTTTTCATTCAAAACCAGCACCAGTGCCCGTTTGAATGACACCACAGCCAGTGGCTCGTATCCTGCGTTCAGAACCAGAGTTCTCATTACATCCCTTTCATCTCACTCGACATGGCTTGCCGAGTTAAAAGTGAACCGGGTATAAAAAAAGCGCCGTCAGACGTGACGACGCTATTTATCTACCCCCTGGTATGAGGTGGTGGAGTAGATGTAGCCAGCTAACGTGCCTGGCAGGCAGGTCTCTGTGCATAGTCACACTCCTCTCAAACCATTGAAGTTCTGGCTCTAGAGTAAGCAGATT
>CAJXMQ010000118.1 GCA_913056225.1 uncultured Micrococcales bacterium
AGAGTTGTCAATAACCGTCAGCTCATCTTCCGACTGACCAGAATAGGCGAAAAGTTCTTGAAAAGCTACCCTGAAACCGTGATCAAGTGGTTCTAAACACCTTGAGCATTCAGTTTTGGCAACCCCAAAGGCCTCTCCGGTGACCAAAATGCCCTCATGCACGCTTTCCAGCCTGATTTCAACCGAAACATCTTCCGATGCCGGAATGGTGACCATCTCGGTTCCCCAGCTCTCAGCCAGAGAAACATCAAAATCAAGCTGTTCCATGTGTCCGGGCTTATTCACCAAAGAACGAACTGGCAACACCCAGCTATTTTGCATCAAGTCTCTCCCTGACCTCAGTCGCTACCGCCTTGGTGACATATTTTGAAATGTCACCACCGAGCTGTGCAACCTCCTTCACCAAAGAACTGGATACGTAGCCCAAACCCGGCTCACTAGCCATGAACACAGTTTCCACACCACTGAGGTCACTGTTGACCTGCGACATTGGCAATTCGTATTCGATGTCGGCAACCGTCCTAAAACCCTTTATCAGCGCGCACGCCCCGTGAACTTCCGCGTATTCAGCCAATAGGCCACTTTCAAGTGATGAGAATCTAATTGGTGAGATGTCAATACCTAGTTCACGAACGCTCTGCTTGATCATGTTCAACCGCTCAGAAGAGCTAAACAGAGGAGTTTTGTTTGGGTTGTGGACAACCAAAACGTGAACCTCATCGAACAGCTTTGTGGACCTTTTTAGGATTCCCAGGTGACCCAGGGTAGCGGGATCAAAACTTCCAGGATAAACAGCTATGTGCTTCATGGTTCAAGCCTAGCCTCGTGTGATGACGTTATCAGCCCCAAGTGGTGAACAAAGTTCAATAATTGTTTCAACCCTGTCTGAATTTTCCAATATGCGCTCCGCTACCGGCTGGGCATCCCTGATTAGCTTCTGGTCTCTGACCACTCCCAGCAGACGAAGTCTGGACTTGGTTCCAGATTGACTGATTCCTGTGACATCGCCTTCTTTGCGATAGCTCAAGTCCAGCTCACTAAGCTCAAAACCATCCTCGGTTTTTTCAAGTGCGGCCAACCTTTCAGTGGCTTCCGACCCCTCTTCACTGGCAGTTACTAGCAAACAAACCCCTGGCTGATTGCCTCTGCCCACGCGCCCTCGCAATTGGTGTAACTGAGCCAAGCCAAATCTGTCAGCGTCCAAAATAACCATGGCACTTGCATTGGGAACATCCACGCCAACCTCGATAACGGTGGTGGATACCAAAACATCAATATCACCCAAGGCGAATTGCCTCATAACTTCTGATTTTTCTTCCGCTGGCATCCTGCCGTGCAACAGTCCAATCCTGGTGTTTTTCAAATATTGGTTCTCCGCCAGCGACTCCGCCACCTCAACAGCTGCAGCGCTTGCGGTATCCCCTGTGTCTTGATCGTTTAGTTCAATCCTTGGACAAACCACAAAGGCTTGAAAACCTGATTGGATTTCCTCAGACACCCTTTGCCAAACTCGACTGACTAGAGCTGGGTTTGAAATGCCAACCACGTGGGTGGCAATCTTTTGTCTTTGAGCGGGTTTTTCATCCAAGATTGAAACACTCAAATCACCAAACACCGTTACCGCCAAAGTTCTCGGGATTGGTGTTGCGGTCATAATCAGAGTGTGGACGTTTTCAGATTTGGACCTTAGTGCCTCACGTTGTTCAACACCGAAGCGGTGCTGTTCGTCAATGACTGCAAGTGAGAGATCGAAAAACTCAACCCTTTGAGAAATTAGTGAATGCGTTCCAATCACAATCCTGGAACTGCCACTCACTATTTTCAACAATGCCTTACGTTGCTCGCCCTGAGTCATTTGCCCAGTGAGTAGCACTGGTTGCAACTGCTCGGCCAAGGGACCAAGCGATTCAGTGATGGCAATCAGGTGCTGACTTGCCAAAACCTCAGTGGGGGCGATTATGGCTGCCTGCGAACCGTCCTCGATGGAGGCAAGCATTGCTCTAAGTGCCACCAGGGTTTTTCCCGAACCAACATCACCCTGCAGCAATCGATTCATGGGCTTACCGCTGGCAAGGTCCTTTTCAATCTCTTTTCCCACACGAACCTGGGCGGTAGTGAGCTGATATTTCAAATTTTCATCAAACTCTTTCAGCAGACCACCCGCGGTTCGCTTTTTGACTTCAACTGCATCCAAAGATTTGCGAACCAAGCCAAATTCCAGCAATAGACCCAGAGCCTCGTGGGTTTTCAGCGTTTTCACGGCTTTCTGCCAATCATTAGGAAGCTCTGGTCTATGAATCAGGGTGATTGCGTCTCTAAGAGAATAAACATCCAACTCTTTTAGTAACTCCTGATCAAATGGCTCATCTGGCCACTCAATCGACTGCAGCACTTGCTCGATTAGTTTTTGGATTCGCCAACTGGGAAGGGTGGACGAGGCTGGATAAACCGGTATTGGTGTTTCCGCCCAGCGCTGTGGGTCGACCTCTGAAGATTCATCAAACAGTTCGTAATCGGGATGTGAAAGCTGGATTTGGCCTGAAAACAAGCTGGTCTTACCCGCAAACAAACCTTGAGTGCCGGGCAATAATTGATTGGCGCGCCATGCTTGATTGAAAAAGGTGAGCTTCACGGTGGCTGTTCCATCCGTGATGCTTACCTCAAGAATCGAACCCTTTTTGCCCCTGATTGGTCTGGTTTGGACCTTTTCAACCTCTGCCACCAAAGTGACATCCTCACCAATTGGCAGTTGGCTCATTGGAGTTAGCTGGCCTCTTTGCAAATAGCGTCGAGGGTAGTGCCTAATCAATTGCCC
>CAJXMQ010000119.1 GCA_913056225.1 uncultured Micrococcales bacterium
GGCATGCTGCCGGGAGATTTCATTCGCTGGTCAAAGCAGCTGATTGATCTATTGGATCAACTTGCTAATTCGGCAGACCCGAAGCTGGCCGAAACTGCCTATCGGGCAACTGATTTGGTCAAGCGCGGCATAGTCGCCTATAGCTATTACGTCTAGCAGATAGGCTATTCAAGTGAAGTCTGTGGAACTACTTTGGCGATTACCGCTTGGCTTGATTGGCGGATTGATTGCCCTTTGGACCTTCCCCACAGAAAATATCTGGATCTTGGCACCAATCATGGTGACCGTAATCGCTGCAAGTGTCACAGGAGCGGGTTTTTGGGCTGCAACTTTGGTCGGCTTCGTGGCCGGCATGGCTTTTTATATCGCTCACATCGAATGGATTAGCCAATATCTAGGCCCTGTTCCACTCATCGCACTCTCAGTCCTGCAGTCCATTTATTTCGCGCTTGGCCTGGGCGCCTGGGCGTTTTTATACAACCGACTTTCTAAGAAAGCTGGGTTTTCCAACCCCTTGGCACTTGCTTTAATTTTTGCCTCGCTTTGGACAGCCAGAGAGTGGCTTGCCAATAACTTTCCCTACGGAGGTTTTCCCTGGTCAAGACTTGCAATGACTCAATCAGAGTCAATCTTGGCAAACTATGCATACCTCGGCGGCATGTCATTGATCAGCTTTGCGGTTGCCCTAATCGGGTTTCTATTATTTTTGGCATTCAGGCAAATTAGATCTCAGAACAAATTGCCCATCACCGCAGCAGTCACAATCGGCGCTGTATTCCTAATCGGTTTCGTGATTCCGATTGGAAACACTGAAAAATCTGGGGAAATGAAGATCGCAGCCATTCAAGGAAATGCAAATGCCGGATTGTTTGCAAACCCAGATCGTGGCAGCATCCTCGAAAACCACATCAATGCCACTGAACTAATTCCTCAAAACCAACTTGATGGGATTGACCTGATTGTTTGGCCCGAAAACGCAAGTGATGTTGACCCACTTCGTTATCCAGACATCCAAGAAAAAATCGAAGATTACATCGCCAAATACTCAGCTCCTTTGGTGTTTGGAACAATTACCGAAAGAAACGGTGACGCCTTCAACTCCAGTCTTTATTGGGATAACCAGGGACTGAGGGACTATTACGATAAAAAACGACCGGTTCCCTTTGCTGAATACGTTCCTCATCGAGAGTTCTATCGTTTTTTCGCCCCAGACCTAATTGACCTAGTCAATCGTGATTACGCATTTGGGGTTAGGGATGGAATCTATGAGCTGGAGCAGGGGAGCGCAGGAACCTTAATTTGTTTTGAAATTGCAGAGGATGACATCCCCAGAGAGCTGGTAGACATGGGAAGTGAAATTATTCTTTCGCAAACCAATAATGCCGACTTTGGCTTCTCCGACGAGACCTATCAGCAGGCGGCCATAGCCAAACTGCGAGCAATAGAAACTGGGAGAGTGGTTGTAAACATTTCAACCGTTGGTAAAAGCGTCATATTCGACGCTGATGGGTCGGTAATTGATGATGTGGAGTGGTTCACCCCGGCTGCGATGGTTGAAACAGTTGACCTAAGAACGGGAAAGACACCAGCCATGAGATTTGGGCTGGGTCTGGAATTTTTGAACCTGGCAGCTAGCGCCGGATTACTTGTTTGGTCAATTAGAACGACACCAAAGAAAAGAAGAACAAAAAGACGACGTTAGAGGTCTGCCTCGCCGCGCTTTCTCTTAGCTCGCAGCATTGAGATACGCTCAGCCAACAATTCCTCTAGCTCATCCTCACTACGTCGCTCCATGAGCATGTCGTAGTGAGTTTTAGGTCCATCCTCTTGAGCGGTTAGCTCTTCAATTGTCTTGCCCTCAACTGCCCTCACCGCTGTCTTTGAACAACTTGAGCATTCCCAGTTGTCTGGCAAATCAGCATCGGCTGCGAACACAACTTTGGTTTCGTGCTGGTTTGGGCAAATAAAAATCTGTTCCTGGCGTTCACTGAGGCGCACACCAGCTTCGCTCTCGAGTGATTGCTGACCAATCCTCATACCGCGCATTGTCTGGTTCAATATTTACCTCTCCTTGGTAGAGGGGTTGAACACAGAGCTGAGGGATTAACTTCCCCCTGATCTCAAGCTCTCAGGGAATTAGGAGCTAAATCAACTCGATCGGTAACAATTCCAGTTGCGAACCTGGATAAATCAAGCATCTGCTGGGGATCGTTAATTGTCCAGTAATGAAGCTGAAGACCCATTTTTTTCACAATCTGAACAAATCTGGGGGAGTCAAACCTTAAAACTCCACGCTTCAACGGAATCTGCAAGGCGTGAAAATCACGCTTCAGCGTGTTGGCAATCGAATAACCCAAATGGTGGATTCCATACAGGCTAAGAAAGGTGGTTGCGTCTGCGCTGGTGACTGTAAGCCTGTTGGTTTTGTCTAAAATGGCCTTTCTGGTTGAGGCAGAGAAGCTAGAGAGCAAAACCCGTTTGTGAGCATCCAAATCAACCATTACCTCAGCAGTTGGATCAATTGCATTTGATGTTTTCAAATCTAGGTTGAACCTGGCGTCGGGAAACTGTTGCAAGGTTTCTCGCAAGGTGGGGATAGTGCCACCCGAATTGAGTTTTATCGCCCTTAGCTGCTCAAACTCCAATTCGGCTACTTTTTTGTCAATCCCAGCCACTCGGGACAAATCATCATCGTGAAACAGCACAGCCACACCGTCTTTGGTGGCTTGGATATCGCTTTCCAGATGTGTTGCTCCATGTATCAAAGCCTGCTCAAACGCAGGGATGGTGTTTTCATCAACATCTTC
>CAJXMQ010000120.1 GCA_913056225.1 uncultured Micrococcales bacterium
TCCGCCATAACCGACCTCACGGTATTCAACTGCTTCATGGGTTGTGGATTAGATCCGTCAACCACTATCACAATCAAGTCAGCTCCAGCTATCTCTTCAAGCGTTGACCTGAACGCCTCCACCAATTGGTGAGGCAAATTCTCAACAAACCCCACTGTGTCGGCAAGTGTGTATTCGCGGCCGTCGTCAGTCTGGTGTTTTCGGATTGTGGGATCCAGAGTCGCAAACAAAGCGTTTTCAACCAGGACACCGGCGCGAGTGATTCTGTTCAGGAGCGAAGACTTTCCGGCATTGGTGTAGCCAGCAATTGCAACCATTGGCACTTTATTTCTCTGCCTGGTCTTACGCATCGCTTCACGAGCTGGCCCCATTGCAGTGATTTGCTTTCGCAACTTCGCCATTCGAGAGTTGATTCGACGTCTATCCAGCTCAATCTTGGTCTCACCCGGTCCCCTCGAGCCGATTCCAACACCACCGGCAGCCTGTCCACCAGCCTGCCTAGACATGGACTCACCCCAACCTCTAAGCCTTGGCAGAAGATATTCAAGCTGAGCAAGCTCCACCTGAGCCTTACCCTCACGACTCTTAGCGTGCTGGGCAAATATGTCCAAAATGATTGCGGTGCGGTCAATGACTTTTACTTTGACAACGTCCTCTAGTGCCCTCCGTTGGGAAGGTGCGAGCTCGCTGTTAGCAATTACCGTGTCAGCCCCGAGCTCACGCACTATGTCTTTCAATTCCTGAGCCTTACCTTTTCCGACATAAGTGGCTGGGTCTGGATTTTCACGCCTTTGCAAAAGACCGTCTAAAACTTGCGCACCCGCAGTCTCAGCCAGGGCAGCAAGTTCCTGCATGGATTCATTCGCTTGATCAATATTGCCTTGAGTCCAAACCCCAACTAAAACAACTTTCTCAAGTCTTAGTTGTCGATACTCAACCTCGGTAATATCCTCAAGCTCTGTTGAGATATTGGCCACTCTTCTGAGTGCTGAGCGGTCCTCTAGGTCCAGCTGCTGACCGTCATAGTCGAGTTCTTCGGGGACTGTTGTTTCAGATTCTTCCATTAGAAATTACCTTAGGTGAAAAAATTGGAATATTGTTTGGCTGTGAGCGATAACCACTATTTCAGCGACAATCCAGAATCAACGTCCGCAGAAAAACAGATTGACATTAGCTTGGGCGAAGCGCAGATAAGGGTGTTCACGGATTCCGGGGTTTTCAGCCCACAATCATTGGACAAAGGCACTGCAGTCCTACTCAGTCACCTTGATTTGGCGGTTGACCAGGGCACGGTAATGGATTTGGGAGCTGGTTGGGGGCCAATTTCTTTGGCGCTAGCCTTGAAAAATAACAGTCTCGACGTTATTGCCGTTGAGATAAACCCGCGTGCCAAGCAGTTATTGGAAAAAAACGCCAAGAATTTGGCAGTCGGAAACATCCAACAGCGGGAGCTTGAGCAAATAGCAGACAACTCAGTCGATCAGATTTGGTCCAATCCCCCAATCAGAATCGGCAAAAAGCAATTACATCATTTACTGATTGAGGCTTTTTCCAAGCTAAAACCGGGATCAGATGCATTTCTCGTCGTTCAAAAGCACCTAGGTTCGGATTCTCTTGCTAAGTGGATTGAGGCCGAACTATCCATGGAAGTTCTCAGAGTTGACAGCCACAAGGGATTCAGGGTTCTGAAAGCGACTAAACCTCAATAGTTCCACTGAAAACAATCTCTGCGGGTCCGCTTAGTCCAACCCGCTCTCCCTCTTCGGATGCAAACACCCTCACTCCTAACTCTCCACCCGGCACGCCAACCTGCCAATGGTTTTGACCCAGGCCAGACCAGTGTCGAACAGCCAGAGCTGCTGCCGCAACCCCGGTTCCGCAACTCATGGTTTCTCCAACACCGCGTTCAAAGACACGCATCTGGATTTTGCCAACACCTTCGGTTATCAAAGGATCTTCAGGAACTACAAATTCATAATTCAAACCCTCTGGTCTTGGCTGGGACTGTTGTGGCTTGCGAGATAGTTCCAGTTTTTCCAGTTCCTCGGTACTTGAGAGTGCCACTACTGCGTGAGGGTTACCAAGATTTACCTCAAGAGCTGGTCTCTGCACATCAAGTCCTTTGGCCTGCACCTCTAAGGACGTGTCACTAATCCGAAAAAGACCCAAATCGACAGCAAAACCCGTAGCTGCGGCTGTTAGGTCTTTAACGCCATCTCTGGTCGCCACGGGCAGCGTGCCGCCTGCTGGGATGGAAGCCAAGTTGTTCTCAATCAGATAGCGGGTGAACACACGAATGCCGTTTCCACACATCTCAGCCTTAGATCCATCTGCATTGCGGTAATCCATGAACCATTCACATCCAGGTTCTTCATCCAATAATGAGACCATTTCGCTGTGCTCAGTCCTGACTACGAAAATAATGCCGTCTGCGCCAACGCCAAAGTTTCGATTACAAATAAGACTTATTTGTTGTTCGGTTAGGTTCAGGGTGTTGTCGAAATCATCAACCAGCACAAAATCATTGCCGGTTCCATGTCCTTTGCTGAACTTGATTTCCATCACTACAGCCTAGCCTTGGAAATTATCTCCTCCACCGCGATTTCTGGGCTCAACCAATGGATGTTCCTGTCTCGGCCGAACCAAGTCCGCTGGCGCTTGGCATATCTTGTGCTGAGTAGTTGAATTTGCTGAATTGCTTCTTCCTTGGTTATCTCCCCATCAATATATTTTTCCACCTGCTGATAACCGATTGCTGCCGATGCTGTTGTACTCAGTCTTCCACGAAGCTT
>CAJXMQ010000121.1 GCA_913056225.1 uncultured Micrococcales bacterium
TGGTGTTCCCAACGCTTTCGTGACCCCAACGGGATTCGAACCCGTGCTACCGCCGTGAAAGGGCGGCGTCCTAGGCCACTAAACGATGGGGCCTCTTTATCAAGCGATTGAGAGCACCGACAGGTAATCCTAGTCAGTTTTAGAGCATTTAGGCAACAAGCTGGCTACCTTAAGCTAATACTTGAGGGTTTATGTTATCTTCACCCTGAAAGATTCTGCTCTTGAAAGGTGCAAATGACTCTTCGTGGGAAGCTAATCGCCACAGCCATTGCGTTGGCAATGGGGGCAAGTGGCGCTGTTTTGGGTCCAGCGTTTGCTGTTCCCGATTACCCCAGCTGGGAAGAGGTCGAGGCCGCCAAGGACAGCGTTGAGGAAAAAGAAGCGCTGATTTCTGAACTCGAGGGCTACCTAGCCGAACTGGGAGCAGAACTTGATGAGCTAAACACCATTGCCTTGATCAAAAACGAGGAATACAACCAAGCCGTTGAAGAGGTAAACATCATCAGCGCCCGGGTTCAAAGCTTGAAAAAAGAAGTTGAGGAAGCAACCGAAGAGGCAGAGTCTGTGAGGCTGCAGCTTGGCAGGATGGCCGCCAAGATGTTCAGAGAGGGCACCAGCGGAAACTCGTCTTTGGAGCTGTTTTTTAATCCAGACAGTGCGGATGATTTGTTGTATCAACTTGGAACCCAAGAAATCATTGCCTCCAGAACAGACACGATTTATCAGCAAAGCTTAGATAAGCAAGCTAACGCTGAGTCTTTGGCCCAAGAGCTTGCAGCGGCTGAAGAGGAATTAGAAGAAAAAAGACTGGTTGCCGAGCAGGCTCTGATTGAGGCTCAAAACGCTGCAGCTGAAGTCCAAGACAAGGTCGATGAAAACGAAGCTTTGAATGCCGAGATGGTCAGGCAGTTAGCTTCCTTGAGAGACACCGCTGAAGAACTGGAGCGTCAACGAGCAGAGGGTCTAGCCGCCGAGGCTAGGCAAAGAGCAGTTGGAACCGCCCCAACCGCGCCGAATCTGTACAGCGTTTCTGGGCCAAATAGTTTGCTGGTGGAGCAAGCGATTGATTTTGCAAGACAGCAACTCGGCGAGCGCTATGTGCTGGGTGGAGCTGGGCCGAATGTTTGGGACTGCAGCGGAATCACCATGAAGGCTTATGCGGCAGCTGGTGTTTATATCGGTTGGCACTCAGCCACCGCTCAATACAACATCATGGCCAAGCAGCAAAAGCTCGTTCCATTTCAAGATGCCCAGCGTGGAGATCTGATTTGGTGGAGCAAAGAAACAGCTTTTGATGGCGACAAATACCACGTGGCTATTTATCTTGGCGACGGCATGATGCTGGAAGCTCCAAACCCGGCAAGAACGGTTCGCGTTGTTCCGGTTCGGTTTGGCGAGCTTTGGCCATATGCAGGACGGCCAACTGCTAGTTCAACTCTGAACTAACCCTTGTAATCTTCGAAGGCTTTATCAATCACTTTTTGAGTTTCACTGAGGTTTTTCCAACCCTGAAGCTTTACCCACTTGCCTGGCTCTAGGTCTTTGTAGTGCTCAAAGAAGTGCTCGATTTCATTGCGAGTCTGCTGCGGGACATCATCGATATCTTGAATGTGATCCCATCTGGGGTCGCCATCCAAAACACAGATTACTTTTTCATCGATGCCGCCATCATCTTCCATCAACAGCATTCCCACTGGCCTAACTTCCATTCCAACTCCAGGAAAAACTGGGAATTCCAGTAGCACTAGGGCATCGAGTGGATCACCGTCACCGCCAAGGGTGTGTTCAAAAAATCCATAGTCAACCGGGTATACGAAAGGAGTGAATAAAACTCGGTCTAGCATCACTTTTCCGGTCTCGTGATCGACCTCGTATTTGTTTCTGGATCCTCTTGGAATCTCAATAACTACCTCGTAGCCCAATTGCCCTCCTAAAGTTGTTGTAAGTAAAGATTAGCGAATGGATTGAACCCTTGCCTGACCGTCGAAGATTGACCCCCGAGGTGGCTGACACCAGAAGAGTGCTTCGGGAGTTATTAGAAAGCCAAGGAATCAAAAACCAGAGGCTTTTGATTGGTCTTAGTGGCGGCGCCGATTCATTGTCACTAACTGCTGCTGTTGGCTTTGAAGCAGAAAAGTTAGGCATTGAACCAATTGCCATCATCATCGACCACGGTCTTCAGCCAAACAGTGCTCAGGTTGCCGAGAACGCAAAGGCAACTGCTGAAAGTCTGGGAGTAAAAGCAGCAATCAAAAAAGTAGAGGTTGGCCATCAGGGTGGTTTAGAAAATGCCGCAAGAGATGCAAGGTATGAAGCTTTTGATGAAGCCATGAACGAATTCGATGCAAGCTTTGTTCTGCTCGGTCACAATCAAAACGATCAGGCCGAGAGTGTTTTATTAGGACTCATGCGGGGAAGTGGACCAAAGTCAATTGCTGGCATGAAACCAGTCAGTGGAAGTTATCTCAGACCATTCCTGCAGCTGTCTAGAGACAGCCTTCGTCAAGCCTGTGCTGATCAGGAGATTGAGTTTTGGGATGATCCACAGAACCAAGATTCCAAGTTTGCTCGAGTTGAGATTAGAAAAATCTTGGGCCAGTTGGAGGCTTCTGGTTCTTCGGGAGTGATTGCCGGATTGGCAAGAACAGCTGATCAGATGCGAGAGGCGGAGGAGATTATTCAGCCGATAGTGGATAACCACATCGAGCAGTTGGGAAACCCAAGGGTGGTTTCAATCGAATACCTGCAGTTTTTAGACACCGCTCTCA
>CAJXMQ010000122.1 GCA_913056225.1 uncultured Micrococcales bacterium
AAAAAACCTTTGGTAGTCATCCAAGGAAATCGCAACAACAATCGTTGGCATCAAAAAAGGAACGGCAATGATTCCTTGCAAAACCCTGGAGCCTAAAAACTTTCGCCTATACAACAACGTGGCTATCGGCAATGCCAGCACTACAGCAATAAGTGTTGAGAGTAGGGCTTGGAAAACCGTGAATGGAATTGCTGGGTTTGAGGACAAACCAATGCCCTGGATCACCACCCTGCCTATTGGCAGGTAGAAACCAAGCGCTATGAATAGCGCCGGGATGATCCAGGGCGTCAGTTTATTCAAATATGGATTCCCAGCTTCCTAGGATTTCCTCTCTGCGTTCATTCAGTTCAGGAAGGTCAACGGTTGTGGTTGCGGGTGTTGCAAACGCACTCCATGACTCAGGCAACTCAACATCAGTTACTGGATACACATACATCAACTCAGGAACTGCTGATTGAAATCCATCACTGAGCATGAAATCAATCAGTTCTTGCGCCCCAGTTGGGTTTGCGGCACCTGTCAAAACCCCAGCAAATTCAGTTTGCCTGAAGCAGTCATCCAATAATGCTGCAGTTTGTGATTCACCGTTATCCCTAACCTCAGCAGAGGGGGATGATGCATAACTTAGAACGATTGGGTAATCACCCTCACCACTTGATCCACTGAACTCAGTGAAGTAGGCATCCTCCCAACCAGAGGTGACCAAAACGTCATTGGCCTTCAACTCTTGCCAGTAAGTTTCGTAGTCATCCCCTAGAGCAGCAACTGTTGAGGCAAGGAATGCCAGTCCAGGTGAGCTACTTTTCGGGTTAGTGATAACAGTGAGGCCTTTATAGGTCTCATCTGTTAGATCTTTCCAAGATGTTGGCGGGGTTAGGCCTGCATCTTGGAAGTAGTAGCGGTCATAGTTGAAACAAACATCGCTGTAATCAATGGCAGTGAACTCGCCATCAACAATTTCGTTTTCCTCAGCGACACCTTGGAAGGTGTTATCGATTCCGAAAAACGCATCAGCGATTGGTTCGTCTTTACTTAGCACCAACTGATTAGTCAGAGTCCCTGTGTCACCCATGCGGATGATCTCTAGTTCTAAACCAGAGTCTTCCTCGAAACTTGCAATTAGCTCGTCACTAATTGCAAAGCTGTCGTGGGTGGCGATACGGACCGTTGTTGGTTCTGCGGCACAGCCTGTTAGGACTGCAGGTACTAGCAGTAGTGGAAATAGCTTTTTCACACATGCCCTTTCTCTTGAAATGGCACGGGGTGTATCAGAGTTGTCTCCCTGCGCTGGCATTACCCAGATCAGGTTTGACGGTCGAAGACAGCTTCAGTCTTCCTCTCAGTTTGGTTGCACCAAACTCCCGTGGAAGGCCAATATTACTCGCTTTGCTCCTTCGCCGCATTCTCGGCTCGCTCTTGGGCAACACTCTTTGTTCTTAGTGGAATTTCTTTCACAAACCAGCTGGCGATGAATGCCACGATGATTGCCCCAGCACCCAAGGCAAACAGAGGAGTTGCTGCCTCAACAAAACCAATTGTGAAGGGAGCGGATAGACGATCATCAACGCCAATCAAAAAACTCGAATCTTCAGTCACGGTGGCAACACTTTGGTCTCCGTTGAGAATCTCCAAAACCTCTGCATTTACTGGGTTTGAAACAACACCAGGATCATTCAAAGCCGCTTGCAAATCTGCTTGGATATTGGGCCTTTGGAAAGCTGACTGGATTGAATCGGTGACCCTTGAAAACAGCAAAGACAAAAATATGGTTGCTCCAAGGGTTCCACCCATTTGCCTGAAAAAGACAACACTGGAGGTTGCAACACCTATGTTTTTTGGCTCAACCGCGTTTTGGGTTGCAACCGTAGTTGTCTGCAGTAACTGACCAAGACCAAAGCCAACCATGAACATTCCAATTGACATAGCCCAATAGGGAAGCTCAGGACCCACTAAGAAAAACAGGTAGAGGTAACCAGCAATCATGGTTGCGGTTCCAGTGTTTAGAAAGATTCGGTATTTTCCAGTTGAGGAGGTTATTCGACCACTGACAATGCTGGCGATGAAGATTCCGCCAACCATTGGAAGCATCTGAAAACCTGCCTGAGTTGGGGTTGAGTCAAAACCAACCTGCAGAATCAGCGGAATCACCAAAAGTGCTCCAAACATGCCAGCGCCGATCAAAACACCCATAAAAGTCGTTATTGAGAAGGTTGAAATCTTGAATATCCGCAGAGGAATCAAAGCACTCTCACCCATGCGACGTTCAATCAAAATAAATGCAACAAGTCCAGTAATACTCATTCCATAAAGCAAAAATGCAGTTGGGTTAGCCCATCCCCAGTTGCGACCCTGCTCCAGAATCAGCAACAGCGGAACTACTGCCAGAACAATTGCAGCAGCACCCAGGAAGTCAATTTTTTGCTTGATTGGGTGGTGAGGAACATGCAAAAACGAATAGACCATGAAAAGCGCCAGGCCACCAATTGGAACGTTAATCAAAAACACCCAGCGCCATCCTTCGATGAACAAAAACTCATCAATACCCGCAAACAACCCGCCAACAACTGGGCCAACAAGAGAAGACGTCCCAAACACCGCTAAGAACATCCCCTGATACTTAGCTCGTTCTCTTGGGGGAACTATGTCGGCAACAATGGTCAAAGCCAGTGAAAATAGCCCACCACCACCGATTCCCTGCAAAGCCCTGAAGGCAGCTAG
>CAJXMQ010000123.1 GCA_913056225.1 uncultured Micrococcales bacterium
GCAAAACGCGCGGGAATGAGCGCGAGGTAGTTATTTCGCAAATACTTTTTTAGACTACTCGGGTGAAAGTTTTAGCAGCCATGAGTGGCGGAGTAGATTCAGCGGTAGCAGCAGCCCGTGCGGTGGAGGCTGGACACGATGTTGTAGGTGTTCACCTGGCCCTTTCCAGAATGCCCGGAACCCTGAGAACAGGTTCCAGAGGTTGCTGCACAATCGAAGACTCAATGGATGCGCAGCGTGCATCAAACAAACTGGGCATCCCGTTTTATGTTTGGGATTTTTCAGAGAGATTTAAACAAGAAGTTGTCGATGACTTCATTGCTGAGTATGCAGCCGGCAGAACACCAAACCCATGCATGCGCTGCAACGAAAGAATAAAGTTTGCCGCCCTTTTGGAGAAGGCGCTAGCTCTGGGATTTGATGCGATATGCACTGGTCACTACGCATCAATTGAGCATGATGAAGATGGAAATCCGGAACTCCACAGATCTCTAGAAATGGCTAAAGACCAAAGTTATGTGTTGGGAGTGCTCACCACCGAGCAGCTACAACACGCAATTTTTCCTCTCGGGAAAACTGCAAGCAAAGACCTTATTCGCCTCGAGGCCGACCAAAGAGGTCTAAGTGTTGCCAAAAAGCCAGACAGCTACGACATCTGCTTTATCCCAGAAGGTGATACTCGTGACTGGCTGGGTGATCACCTGGATGCAGAGCCAGGCAAGATTGTCGATCAGGAGGGCAATGAGTTAGCCGATCACGATGGAACCATTGGCTACACCATTGGGCAGCGTAAAGGCCTGAGGATTGGAAGACCCGCGGCGGATGGCAAGCCCAGATACGTTTTGGATATCCGCCCCAAGGAGCGAGAGGTAGTTGTTGGGCCGCAGGATGCCTTGGAAATAAGTGAGCTAAGTGGTGAAAGGTTTAGCTGGTGCGGAGCGGCTCCTGAAAATGCTAATCAGTGGCAGCCGGTTGATTGCCAGGTTAGAGCTCACGGTGACACTGTTGAAGCAGAGATGGCAATTATTGATGACCAAATGAAGATTAGATTGTTGCAGCCACTGATTGGGGTGGCACCAGGTCAAACCGCAGTTGTCTATCAGGGCACCAGGGTGTTGGGTCAGACCACAATCGATGAAACGGTGAGTGCCCAGGCAGCCAATGTCTAATCCCACCGAGCGCATTTTTGAGCTCAGGGAGCTAATCAAGAAATATCGAGACAGTTATTACACGGAAGACGTCTCGCTGGTCAGCGATGCTGAATATGACGGTTTAGAAAAAGAACTTGCTTCCCTAGAAGCCCAATATCCGGAACTCGCCTCTGGCAGCCCATTAGAAGAAGTCGGCGGTTCAGTTAGCAATACCTTTGATCCGGTTCAGCATCTGGAACCGATGATGAGTTTGGATAATGCTTTCAGTTTTGACGAGCTTTCGGCATGGTCTGAAAGAGTCGGGCCAGGTCCGTACTTATGTGAGCTAAAAATCGATGGATTGGCAATCAACCTAAGGTATCTCAATGGAAAGCTAGTCTCCGCAGCCACACGTGGCGATGGTGTTACTGGCGAGGACATAACCCTAAATGCCAAAACCATGTCACAGATTCCTCTGAACCTCAAAGGCGAGCATCATCCAGAACAGATTGAAATCAGGGGAGAGGTTTATTTCGCCCTTGATGATTTTCAAAAGCTGAACGAAGGCTTGATTGCTTCTGGCAAAGCACCTTTTGCAAATCCGAGAAACAGTGCCAGTGGCTCTCTGCGGCAAAAAGACCCAGAGGTGACCAAAACCAGGCCACTAAAACTGCTTGTTCACGGCTTTGGAGCATGGACTAATCACGACCTTAAGAGTCAAAGTGATGTTTATGCCCTGCTTGCCAAGTGGGGGTTGCCGGTTAGCGAGCGAGCAAAGGTGTTTGATTCTCTCCCAGAGGTTATGGAGTTTATTGATCAACACCTGAAGCTAAGGCATTCGCTAGAGCATGAGATTGATGGTGTTGTTGTGAAAGTTGATGACCTCAGCAGGCAACAACAACTTGGCTTCACTTCTAGAGCACCGAGATGGGCAATTGCCTATAAATACCCTCCGGAGCAGGTACAAACCAAGCTCAGGGATATCAAGGTCAGCATTGGCAGAACTGGACGGGCAACACCTTATGCGGTAGTTGAGCCAGTGCTGGTTGCCGGAAGCACGGTTGAGTATGCGACCCTTCATAACCAAGATGTGGTCGCCGCTAAGGGAGTCTTAATAGGCGACACAGTTGTTTTGCGAAAAGCGGGGGATGTAATTCCTGAAATCTTGGGGCCTGTCATTCAGTCAAGAGATGGCAGTGAGAGAACGTTTGAGATGCCCAAAGACTGCCCTGAGTGCCAAACAGAATTGGCTCCAGCCCAAGAGGGGGATGTTGATCTTCGCTGCCCTAATTCCAAATCCTGCCCCGCTCAGCTAAGAGAGCGAATTGCTTATTTGGGCTCAAGGTCAGCTTTGGATATCGAGGCTTTGGGTTATGTCTCGGCAACTGCTTTGACCCAGCCTGAGTCCCCGGCTCCAGTTGTTTTCAGCGAGGCGGATATTTTCGATTTGACGTTAGAAGACCTGCTTCCAATTCGAGCCTATGTTTTGGACCCTGACACGGGTGAGAAAAAACTAGATCAACAGGGAAGCCCAAAAATTGTTGATTACTTCAAGAAAAAAAATGGAGAGCCCGGGGAGATAGCT
>CAJXMQ010000124.1 GCA_913056225.1 uncultured Micrococcales bacterium
AGGTTCTTGGTCTGCTGGTAGTGCTTGAGCATCATTAGGTGATTCTCGCGTCCAATACCAGATGACTTATAACCACCGAAGGCTGCGTGAGCTGGGTAGTCGTGGTAGTTATTGGTCCAAACACGTCCAGCCTGGATGGTGCGACCGGCACGGTAGGCGGTGTTGATGTTTCTGGTCCAAACACCAGCTCCCAAACCGTAGAGCGTGTCATTGGCAATCTCCATTGCTTGGTCGTGACCATCAAACTTCGTCACAGCCAGCACTGGCCCAAAGATTTCCTCCTGGAACAGTCGCATTGAGTTTTGACCCTCAAACACTGTTGGCTCAACGTAGTAACCATCTGTTAGGTCGCCACCAAGGTCTGAACGCTCTCCACCGGTTAGAAGCTTGGCTCCCTCTTGCTTACCAATGTCGATGTAGCTGAGGATCTTCTCGAGCTGATCGTTTGAAGCCTGAGCGCCAATCATGGTGTCGGTGTCAAGTGGGTTTCCCTGCTTCACAGCCTGGGTGCGCTTTAGAGCATCGCCTAGGAACTTGTCATAGATCGGTGCGTCAATTAGTGCACGTGAAGGACAGGTGCAAACCTCACCCTGGTTCAGGGCAAACATTGTGAAACCCTCTAGGCACTTGTCGTAGAAAGCGTCATCTTGGTCTGCAATGTCGCGGTAGAACACGTTAGGTGATTTTCCACCAAGCTCCAGTGTTACCGGGATGATGTTATCCGCCGCATACTGCATGATCAGTCGACCTGTTGTGGTCTCACCGGTGAAAGCAATCTTGGCAATTCTGCGAGAACTTGCCAAAGGCTTTCCTGCCTCAACACCAAAGCCATTAACGATGTTGAGAACTCCAGGAGGCAAAATGTCGGCTAGCAGCTCCATCACATAAAGAATGCTGACAGGTGTCTGCTCGGCAGGCTTTAGAACAATCGCATTACCCGCAGCCAAAGCTGGGGCGATTTTCCAAGTTGCCATCAGAATCGGGAAGTTCCAAGGGATGATCTGACCAACAACACCCAGTGGCTCGTGGAACTGATAGCTCACTGTGTCGTCGTTTAGCTCTCCCATTGAGCCCTCTTGTGCTCTGATTACTCCAGCAAAGTAGCGGAAGTGATCAATCGCTAGTGGGATGTCTGCTGCCAGGCACTCTCTGACTGGCTTCCCGTTTTCCCAAGTCTCGGCGACAGCAATTTCCTCCAGGTGTGCTTCCATCCGATCAGCGATTTTGTTGAGCATGAGAGCCCTCTCGGCTGGAGAGGTTTTCCCGAATGCGGGTGCAGCTGCGTGGGCTGCGTCAAGTGCTTTGTCGATGTCGGCTGCGTTTCCGCGAGCCACCTCACAAAACACCTTGCCATTCACTGGGCTTACGTTTTCAAAGTACTCTCCAGAAGATGGCGCTACATATTCCCCGTTAATCCAGTGGTCATAACGAGAGCGGTATTCCGCTATTGCTCCGGCTTGGCCGGGCTGTGCATAAACAGTCATCTTTGACTCCTTTTACTAACTTCAGCGACGTTGTTGAAGTTAGTTTTGACTTTAAGACTTTGTTCAGAGCACCGTAAGGGGCTAATTCAAGAACTAACCTGTAGCCATCCTTGGGGATAGTTCACCACCTATACGAATGGACAGGTGATTGTTTTTTACCTATCCTTTGAACATGGCTTCTCGAGAAGATGTATCTCGAGGTCTGAGGGCGGCTTCCGCGGGCACGCGAATAGTTGTTGCAGACCGAACCGTGATTGCCAGGGTTGGCATCAGGGCAATTCTGGAGCGCTCCGCCTCAACAGCTGTTGTTGCCGAAGCCGCTAGCTACGAGGCCACCATGATGGCCGTTGATGAACACGCACCAGATGTTTTAGTTATCGATCTCGACTTGGGTGACGACACCACAAAGGGCTTGAACCTGTGTGAAGAGATAAGTGAAAAATACGGAGACAAAACCAAGATTTTGATCCTGAGTCGAACACTCAGTGAATTTGTCTTGGTCGAGGCGCTTCGTCGCGGAGCCAGCGGTTTTTTGATCAAAGACCAGGTCAATGTTGATGAGTTACAAAAAGCGGTCAAGCAAATTCAAAACGGTGAAACAGTTTTGGGTTCAGGAGTTAGTAGCTTGCTGGCGCGCTCGGTTGGAGCTAGAAACACCATCGAACCACTGAGCGACAGAGAGATGGAAGTTTTGAAACTGGTTGCTGAGGGATTGGGCAACAAAGAAATAGCAAGCAAGTTATTCATCTCGGAATCAACAGTAAAGTTTCACGTTCACAATGTGTGTGTGAAATTCAATTGCACCAAGCGAACCGAAGTTGTCCACAAAGCCACGCAGGCAGGCGTGCTTTAGCGTTCTTCGTCTAGGTCGACTTCCCGCTCATCTTCGGGGTTGATTGGCTTCTCAACACTGTCTTCCCAGCGGTCAATGTATTCACTAGCCTCGTCCTTTTTCTGCAACTCCGCCTCAAGCGCGTTGTAGTCAGTGTCCGGGCTGTAATACTTCAGCTCGCGAGCAACTTTAGTGTGCTTTGCTTTTTGACGTCCTCGACCCAATTCGAGCCCCTTAAAAAATCAAACAATATGGCTGACAGACTACCGCAAGCTAGAAACTTGCGGTAATTACTAATAAACCTGTGAGGGGTATGAAAATGTTCCCAGCTGC
>CAJXMQ010000125.1 GCA_913056225.1 uncultured Micrococcales bacterium
TTCGAAAAAGATCACCCACGTTCTGGAGAGGCAGACCTAATTCTTGCCAAGCAAAGAAACGGACCCACGGGCACAGTGGTCGTTGCATTCCAGGGCCACTATTCTCGTTTTATGAATATGCAAAGATAGTCGGATGAAACTAACATCCGGCCTTAGGGCGATCCTCAGCCTGGCAATCGGATTCTTCATCACCTTTTCGCAGTTGCACTCAGCATCAATAGGTCTTGTTTCGCTTGGTGTTTATGGAATAGGAATCGCACTTATTACCCTGGCTGTGCACTTCGTGAAGCAGCGAGGGATTTCAACAATTGAAGCAATACCTTTCGCTGTAATCGCCCTGACCGTGGGTGTGTTCGCCCTGCTTGTCCCAGAAGGTGAGCAGACCGAGATAGCTGGCTTCATTGCCCTGGTTACCGCCTGGGGTCTGTTGAGTGGGGTTTTGGAACTGTATGCAGCTCGCAAGGAAAAACTCTCAACTCGAATCGGCAGGGACTATTTGATTAGCGCCGTTTTTGCGATCCTGCTTGGAGCACTTTTCTTGATCGCACCATTGGACATTGTTTCTGCAGTTGGATTCTTTGGAGCCTATTTGGTTATCTCTGCGGTTCATCTGGGTATCTCTGCTCTAACACCAGCAAAATAGACTCATGGCCAAATATCACTGGAACCCGCCTCCGGCTGTTCAGTACACGTTCATCATTGTTGGCGGTGCCCTGGTAGTTGGTATCGGTTTATTTTTTGGAAGTGATTTGATTGCTGGGCTGTTGGGCTCTATGACGGGTAACTAGGAAAGATGGCAAAACCAATGAAACGTTTTCAATCGGCGAGGGTTTACCTCGGCTTAGCGGCCCTGACCGGCATAATCTCCGGTGCCATTATTTTTGTTTTATTGCGTGACCCCATGGCTGGGTTGGTCTCGGGAACTGCGTTTTTCATCGTGACAGTGGTTGGTTTGGCTACTTTGGATCTTGCGATCAAGGACGAGCCACCTCAGGACCCGAATAAGCCCCGCTTGGACTAGTCCAATTCAGCGATTTTCCCCGCAAGACCAACATAGTTCTCAGGCTGCATAACCATCAGCCTGTCTTTCGCTTCCTGGGAAATGTCTAAACCGTTGATGAATGTGATCAGACTTTCCTGGTCAATCCCTTTTCCTCGAGTCAGTTGTTTCAACATCGCATACGGATCATCGATTTTTGACTTGCCTTCCGCAACCTCGGCCCTAATCACGGTCTGAACCGCTTCTGCCAAGACCTCCCACGCATCAATCAAATCTGCTCTGATTGCTACTCGGTCAACCTGCAGCTCATCCAAGCCGCGGTTTATGTTGTCAATCGCTAACAGGCTGTGTCCGAAGCCAACTCCAATGTTTCTTTGGGCTGAGCTATCGGTCAGGTCCCGTTGCAGCCTTGAGGTAACCAGGGTCTGATTGAGAGAGTCAAATATGGCATTGGAGATTTCAAAGTTGGCCTCTGCGTTTTCAAACCGAATCGGGTTGATCTTGTGAGGCATGGTTGATGATCCGGTAGCACCCTCAACAGGTGTTTGTTTGAAATAACCCAGCGAGATATAGAACCAGACATCAGTTGCCAGGTTGTGAAGAATCCGGTTGGAGTGGGAGATTGCTTGATAAAGCTCGGCCTGCCAGTCATGAGGCTCGATCTGGGTGGTGGTTGAGTTGAACTGAAGCCCCAGGCTCTCAACGAATTTCTCAGACTCTGCCATCCAGTCCACATCGGGTTTTGCTGCCAAGTGAGCTGCAAAGGTTCCCGTTGCACCAGAAAACTTACCCAAGTAATCCTGGTTTTCAATCCGGCTTAGTTGCCTCAGCAGTCTTTGTTCAAAAACTCTCAGTTCCTTACCAAGTGTTGTTGGGGTTGCCGGCTGGCCATGAGTCCTTGAAAGCATGCCCAATTCAGAGTTAGCCCTAGCCATTTTTAATAGTTTTGCTGCAAGCTCTCTGGCCTTGGGAAGCCAGACTTTTTCAACTGCTGATTTGATTACCAGAGCATAAGAGAGGTTATTGATGTCCTCGCTGGTGCAGCTGAAGTGAATTAGCTCTGCTTTGTCAGTTAGTCCGGCAGTTTCCAGTTCATCTCGGATGAAATACTCAACTGCCTTCACATCGTGCCTGGTGGTTTTTTCAATTTCTGAGATTTTTGCCTGAGATTGCGAATCAAAGTTTTTGTAGATGTCTCGCAGTTTGGCCTGGTCTTGTGAACTGAAGGCTTCTACTTCGAAGTAATCACTTTCGGCTAAAAGAATCAGCCACTCGATTTCTACCTCAACCCTTGCTCGGTTCAGTCCCGCTTCACTGAAAAACTCGGCTAGGTCGGATACCTGAGACTGGTACCTGCCATCTAATGGGCTTATTGGTTGGGAATTTAGGTCGCTCACCCTCATAATCTTGCCCTACTATGCACTTTTCCACATAAACAACATTCGGTGTCCCGCTGATTGACAATCCCTGCTTTGCTGATTGATGTGGAAAACAGAGACCATTTACTTCGTGCGATTGAGTTTTTGAACATTGCGATGCCCGACCAAAGCGTTTGGTCGGGTGATGCTCAGATGAGCTACGAGATACG
>CAJXMQ010000126.1 GCA_913056225.1 uncultured Micrococcales bacterium
ATCAAATTAGCTGGTGCGACACCGGTGCCGCTGTGGCATGCAAGTGATGACCTGAAAGGCATCGATGCAGTTGTTTTGCCAGGTGGGTTTAGCTACGGAGATTATTTGCGCTGTGGGGCAATTGCAGCCCAAGCACCTGCCACCAAAGAGGTAATCAAAAAAGCAGAAAAGGGTCTTCCGGTGTTGGGAATCTGCAATGGGTTCCAAGTTTTGGTTGAAGCACATCTGTTGCCAGGCGGGCTAATCCGAAATGAAAAGCAACACTTTGTCTGCAGGGACCAAAGACTTCGCGTTGAGAACACTGACACTCGCTGGACCGGGATGTTTTCAGAAAACGAAGAGATCACCATTCCGCTCAAAAACGGCGAGGGTGGCTACATCGCCGATGAGGAGACATTGAAATACCTCGAGGATGAAAACCTGATTGCCTTTAGGTATTTGGATGTAAACCCCAATGGTTCAATGAATGAAATTGCGGGGCTTAGCAACAAGCAGGGAAATGTTGTTGGTCTGATGCCCCACCCAGAGCATGCAGTCGAACCAGGCTTTGGTCCTGACACCCCGGTTGCAACCAGATCAGGCATTGATGGGCTTAGATTTTTCCAAAGCGTGATTGGTCAGGTGGTTGGCTAATGTTCAAAAAGAAAACTCAATCAAACGTTGACACCACCAGGGATGCAAAGACCACTGAAAAAGAGCAACCCTGGGCGGAGCTCGGTCTCAAGCAAGACGAATACGAATCAATCAGAGAGATCCTGGGGCGTCGCCCAACCAGCAGTGAGCTTGCGATGTATTCGGTTATGTGGAGTGAGCACTGCAGCTATAAATCTTCAAAGATGTATCTTCGTCAGTTTGGCCAAAAGGTCACCGATGAGATGAACAAACACCTAATGGTGGGCATGGGTGAAAACGCAGGTGTGGTCGATGTTGGTGAGGGCCTAGCGGTCACCTTCAAAGTTGAAAGCCATAACCACCCAAGCTATATCGAACCATTCCAAGGGGCAGCAACCGGTGTTGGTGGAATTGTTCGTGACATTTTGTCCATGGGTGCAAGGCCAGTTGGTGTTATGGATCAACTCCGCTTCGGAGCCCCCGACCACCCCGACACTGCAAGAGTCGTTCACGGCGTTGTTGATGGAATCAGTAATTACGGAAACAGCCTGGGATTACCAAACATTGGTGGAGAAACTGTCTTTGATGCCAGATATCAGGGAAACCCCCTAGTAAACGCTTTAGCAGTTGGGGTTTTGAAACACGATGATTTGAAACTAGCCAAGGCAACAAACCCTGGAGACCTGGTGATTCTGTTTGGTGCCAGAACCGGTGCTGATGGCATTGGTGGGGTGAGTGTTCTAGCCAGTGAAACATTTGATGATGATGGACCCTCCAGAAGACCTGCGGTTCAGGTTGGTGATCCTTTTGCTGAAAAGGTGCTCATTGAAGCCTGCATGGAGTTATATGAAAACGATGTAATCGCAGGTATTCAGGACCTTGGTGGTGCTGGGATTTCTTGTGCAACAAGTGAGCTGGCAGCCAACGGAGACCGTGGCATGGAGGTTCAGCTAAGAAATGTATTACTTCGTGATGAATCACTAACACCTGAAGAGATTCTGATGAGCGAGTCTCAAGAGCGCATGATGGCGATTGTCAACAAAAAGAAGCTGAAGCAGTTCGAACAAATCATGAATAAGTGGGAAGTTGAGTATTCAGTCCTGGGCAAGGTGCTGGCTGATGAAAAACTAATCATCAAATGGGATGAAGAAGAGATAGTAAACGTCCCACCAAAAACAGTTGCCATTGAAAGCCCTGTTTATGAACGCCCGGTTGCCTATCCGGCTTGGATTGATGAGCTAAACGCCAACAACACAGATAGCCTTCCAAGAGAAACAGAGCCAAGCGAGATTGCAGCTCAGATTGTTCAGATTGCCTCCAGTGCTAATCAAGCTGACAAGTCCTGGATTACATCTCAGTATGACCGCTACGTGCTTGGAAACACCGCTTTGTCAATGCCTGACGATGGAGGCATGATCAGAGTCAATGAGGAATCAGGTCTAGGAATTACCATGGCAACTGATGCCAATGGCAAATACTGCCAGCTTGATCCCTACCAAGGAGCAAAGCTTGCTCTCGCCGAGGCATACAGAAACGTTGCGATGACTGGAGCAAAGCCCAGAGCTGTCACAAATTGTCTGAACTTTGGCTCTCCTGAAAACCCAGAGGTGATGTGGCAATTCAAGCAGGCAACAACGGGGCTTGCCGACGGTTGCATGGAAGCATCAATTCCAGTTACTGGTGGAAATGTAAGTTTTTATAACCAAACGGGTGATGTTGCCATCTACCCAACACCAGTTGTTGGCGTGATGGGAGTCATCGATGACGTTGCAAGAAGAATCCCTTCAGGCTGGCAAGACACCGGTCACAACATCTATCTTCTGGGCACCACCAAAGATGAACTAGACGGTTCAGCTTGGGCTGAGGTGATTCATGATCATGTGGGTGGAAAACCACCAGAGGTTG
>CAJXMQ010000127.1 GCA_913056225.1 uncultured Micrococcales bacterium
TCCCGCGTGCGTGTTCAAGCCAGCAAGCAAAGCATCATCTGACTTGATTGCATTCTCCCAGCCCATATTCGCAATCTTCTTTAGATAAGGCATGGTCGCATTAGTCAACGCAAAGGTTGAGGTGTGGGGGACAGCACCAGGCATATTTGTCACACAGTAAAAGACGCTTCCGTGAACTTTAAAGGTTGGATCGTGGTGAGTGGTTGGACGAGAGTCTTCGAAACATCCACCCTGATCGATTGCAATATCAACCAAAACACTTCCCTCACGCATTTTCGAAACGAGTTCATTGGTAATCAGTTTTGGAGCCTTGGCTCCAGGGATCAAAACCGCACCAATCACCAAATCAGCATCAATTACTGCCTTTTCGATCTCCAGGCTGTTGGAAAAAATTGTGTTGAGTCTTCCACCATATTGAGCATCAAGCTCCCTGAGTCTAGGGAGTGATGTATCCAAGACAGTTACCTGAGCTCCCATGCCAAGTGAAATTTCGATTGCACTGGTACCGCTCACGCCACCACCTAGAACGACCACCTTTGCTGAGCGAGTTCCTGGAACTCCACCAAGCAGAACACCGAGACCGCCATTGTTTTTCTGAAGGGTGGATGCTCCCATCTGTGGGGCAAGCCTTCCGGCAACCTCGCTCATTGGTGCGAGCAGAGGCAGATGTCTTCCCTGCTGAACTGTTTCATAAGCAATAGACGTGGTCTCAGAGCTCAAGAGAGCCTCCGTCAGCTCCTTTTCTGCAGCAAGGTGCAGGAATGTGAACAGGGTGAGATCTTTGCGAAGAAATCCGTACTCACTTTTCACAGGTTCTTTTACTTTGACTACTAATTCGTTGTCTGCCCAAGTCTGCCCGGCAGTCTCTGAAATCTTTGCACCGACAGCTTGGTATTCAGCATCGCTGATTCCAGACAGTAGGCCAGCACCTGCCTGCACGCTCACCTGGTGACCACCCTCAGTTAGCTCTTTCACGCCAGCAGGGGTGATTGCAACTCTTGCTTCACTGTCTTTTACCTCAGTGGGAATACCAATGCGCACAGAAACTCTCTTTCAGAAAAAAATGAACGCCTAAAGATAGCACTTTATTCAGTGCTTGAGGCGCTTAGCATACCCTTGCTCGCAGCCACGTCTGAGCAAGCAGAGTCCAGCACGTCCAACGCCTCGATCAACAGTGCATTGGAGATTGCCAGCGGAGGTAGCATCCTGATTACGTTTCCGTAAGTGCCGGCACTCAACGGAATCACGCCACGCTGGTAACAGGCCTTCAAAATCTCTTCATTCAAAGGTGCATCGGGATTCAGGGTTCCTGGTTGAACCACTTCTAGAGCCTGCATCGCCCCTCTTCCTCGGCGTTCGGCCAAGAATGGATAGCGCTGAACCATAGCATCTAATTTTTCCTGCATGATTTCACCGATTTCCATTGCCCTGTCAAGCCAAGGACCGTTTTCGAATTGCTCCATCACAGAAACCGCAGCAGCAACAGCCGTTGGTGATCCGCCAAAGGTTCCGCCCAGGCCTCCGGGGTGACTCATATCCATAACGTCTGCTCGTCCAACAACTGCGCTTACTGGCATTCCGCCAGCAATGCCCTTGGCGACGGTGACCAGATCTGGCTGGAATCCCTCTTCGTATTCATAGGCAAACCATTTTCCTGTTCTAGCCATACCTGACTGAACCTCATCTGAAACCATCAGGATGCCATTTTCTTTCGCCCAGCGACCCAGGGTTGCCAAAAATCCTTCAGCAGGGATGATGAATCCACCTTCACCCTGAATTGGCTCGATTACAACGCAAGCTAGCTGGTCAGCACCAATTCGTTTTTCAAGATAGTTGATTGCTCTTAGGGCAGCCTCTTCACCAGTCATGCCCTCTGGGTCTCTTAGCGGGTAGGACATTGGTGCATGTGTTACCGAGGTTGCCAGCGGACCGTAGTTGGTTCCATACGGGTGGCGCTTGAAGTTCATGGCCATGGTCAGGTTGGTGCGACCGTGATAAGCGTGGTCAAAAACAGCAATCTCATGGCGACCGGTAGCCAACCGAGCGATTTTCACAACGTTTTCTAGCGCTTCCGCTCCCGTCACGAAAAACGCCGCTTTTTTAGGGAAATCACCCTTCATGTTTTTGGTCAACAACTCCGCAGCTCTGACATAGGGCTCATAGGGGGTGACGGTAAAAAGGGTGTGAGTAAAGTGATCAGCCTGTTTTTGAACAGCAGAAACAACTCCTGGGTTGGTGTGACCGATGGTGACAACACCGATACCACTGCCAAGGTCAATAAATTGATTTCCATCTACATCGCGCATGATTGCCCCGTTTGCACTTTCGATGTAAACAGGGAGCAACGCGCCAACGCCGTCTGAGACAACTTGCTGGCGTCTCGAGTGAAGTGCCTGAGAGGCTGGCCCAGGGATTTCGGATCGAATAATTCTGCGTTGCTCAATTTCCATGGGGCAATTGTAAGCGGTATCCACTCAATTGGCTTTTCCCAAACGCCGAATCTTG
>CAJXMQ010000128.1 GCA_913056225.1 uncultured Micrococcales bacterium
CAGCACCAGATGTGGTCAGCACAGTTCATTGATTATGACCGCCCCAATTCTTGGTTGAACTCTGGAGGGGCCGGCACCATGGGCTACAGCGTGCCAGCCGCGATGGGAGCCAAGGTTGGAGAACCAGACAGAGATGTTTGGGCAATCGACGGCGATGGCTGCTTCCAGATGACCAATCAAGAGTTGGCGACCTGTGTAATTAACAACATTCCAATCAAGGTGGCAATCATAAACAACAGCTCTCTTGGGATGGTGAGGCAGTGGCAAACACTGTTTTATAACTCGAGATATTCAAACACCGATCTTCACACCGGAACTGACACTCAAATGGTTCCTGATTTTGTGAAGCTGGGTGAGAGTTATGGATGCTTATCAATCAGAGCAACCAACGAAAAAGAAGCCGAGCAGGCCATAAAGCTAGCTCTTGAGACCAATGATCGTCCAGTGGTCATTGACTTCATCGTTGGACGTGATGCTATGGTTTGGCCGATGGTACCCGCCGGAGTTAGTAACGACGCAGTTCAGTATGCTCGTGATGCAAGACCTGTTTGGGAGGGTGACGAATGACGAAACACATCCTTTCTCTGCTAGTTGAGGACAAACCAGGTCTGCTAACTCGAGTTGCGGGTTTATTCGCAAGACGCGGTTATAACATTCAGTCCCTTGCCGTGGGAACCAGCGAAATCGAAGGGCTCAGTCGAATCACTGTTGTGGTTGCGGTAGAGGGTCACCCTCTTGAGCAGATCACAAAGCAGCTTAATAAACTTGTGAACGTCGTGAAGATTGTTGAACTGGAAGACTCCAACTCCATTTCCAGAGACCACATGATGGTTAAGGTCAAGACCGAAGCCAATAACCGAAGTCAGGTTTTGGAGGCAGTAAATCTGTTTAGGGCCAGAGTGGTGGATGTCGTAAGTGACTCGGTGGTTATCGAGGTCACCGGAGACAGTGCCAAGTGTCAAGCTT
The DNA here is from genome assembly GCA_913056225.1 of uncultured Micrococcales bacterium. Classification (GTDB taxonomy): domain Bacteria; phylum Actinomycetota; class Actinomycetes; order Actinomycetales; family Microbacteriaceae; genus CAJXVY01. Next base: position 967 of record CAJXMQ010000128.1, read on the forward strand.
TTCTGAGGGTGCTAGAGCCCTTTGGGATCAAAGAACTCGTTCAATCCGGAGCAATTGCAATTGGCCGCGGCTCCAAATCCATGAGCGATCGAATCAAATAGGCCATAAACCAAAAGGAGCAATAAATTGGCAGAAATTTTTTATGACAAAGACGCCGATCTAAGTCTGATTCAAAACAAGAAGGTTGCGGTGTTGGGTTTTGGCTCACAGGGTCACGCTCACTCGCTGAATCTTCACGACAGCGGTGTTGATGTTGTTGTCGGTTTGTTGGAAGGTTCAAAATCTCGCGCAAAGGCCGAGGAAAAAGGCCTAACCGTACACACTCCAGACGAGGCCGTTAAGTGGGCGGATGTGATTGTCATCTTGGCACCGGACCCCGTTCAGCGTGATCTTTATAAAGACATGGTTGAGCCAAACCTAACTGCCGGCAAAGCGTTGGTCTTTGGTCATGGATTTGCAATTCGCTACGGCCTAATCAAGCCACCAGCAGATGTTGATGTTTTCCTAGTAGCGCCGAAGGGGCCAGGACATATCGTGCGTCGTGAATACGAGGCGGGCAGAGGTGTTCCAAACCTGATTGCAGTTGAGCAGGATGCAACCGGTGAGGCTTTTGAGTTGGGTCTTAGCTACTCCAAGGCAATTGGTGGAACCAGGGCTGGAACCATCAAGACCACCTTTACCGAAGAGACTGAAACAGATCTGTTCGGCGAGCAGGCGGTTTTGTGTGGAGGAGCTTCACAGCTGGTGCAATATGGCTTTGAGACCTTGGTTGAAGCTGGTTACCAGCCAGAGGTTGCCTATTTCGAGGTTTTGCACGAGCTGAAGCTAATTGTTGACCTTATGTATGAAGGTGGAATTGCTAAGCAGCGCTGGAGTGTTTCTGACACTGCAGAGTACGGTGACTATGTCTCTGGGCCAAGAGTTATTACCCCGGATGTGAAAGACCACATGAAAGAGGTTCTGGGGGATATCCAGAACGGCGCATTTGCCGAGAGGTTTATTGCTGACCAAGACGCGGGAGCTCCAGAATTCCAGAGCCTCCGCGCCAAGGGCGAAACCCACCCGATTGAAAAAACCGGTCGTGAGCTTCGCAAGTTGTTCAGCTGGATCGAAAACAAAGACGATTACAGCGAGGGTAGTGCAGCCAGGTAACTACTGACTCACCATTTTCCGCATAGCTAGGGCTAGGGGAATCGCAACCGCGAAGTGGATTGCAAGCAAGATTGCGGCGGCGATTGGGTCTGCGATTCCCGGCACTGGCAATAGGAAAAAAGCAAACACTACAAGTACTGCAATCCAGACATTCCTGACTGGGTTGGCGGTCTTTTTTAGCCGACCTGCGACTAGGAAGGCGCCAATGCCAGAGAATATGGTCAGAGCCCCGAAGGCAACTGCTGGGATTTGCTGATCAAGTGCTGGTGCGTAGTAATCTGCTTCCAAAGCAAGCCCTAAGGCCCAAAGCGCATATACCGAGACCAGAGCCGCGGCGGTCGCAATTGAGAAGCTGGTTGTGTTGTTCATATCACTCCAATTGATTG
>CAJXMQ010000129.1 GCA_913056225.1 uncultured Micrococcales bacterium
GACCTGATGCTGAACTGGTCCAGCGAAGTTTTTGGAGCGGCGGTTACCAGTGCACCATCGAACGAGATTGAAACCAGCTGTCGAAATGAGTTTTCAAAAATGCGATTTGAGGTGATGGCAGGTCAGTATCTGGACGTTTTGGAGGAAAACGCCGCTCCCCTGCGTCAATTCTCAGAAGCGGTTACCCGAGCCGAAAAGGTAATGCTTTATAAAACTGCTAAATACTCTCTTGAGGCACCACTGCTGATTGGAGCAAGTTTTGCCGGTGCTGATGAGAACACTTTGCGAGGACTGAGCAACTTTGGCATTCCACTCGGTCTTGCCTTTCAAATCAGAGATGACATTCTCGGAGTGTTTGGCGACCCAGAGGTCACCGGGAAACCAGCAGGCGACGACCTGAGAGAGGGAAAGCGGACAGTTCTCGTCGCGCTTACCCTTCAAAACAGCTCGACCTCAATTGCCAAAATTTTCAATGACCTTTTGAGTGAACGGGATTTAGATCAAGAACAGATCGAGTTCATGCAGAAAACAATCAAGGATTCAGGGGCATTAGAAAAAACTGAACGAATGATGCAGGAATACGGAGATCGGGCCCTAGAGGTTCTGGAGACCTTGGAACTGGAACCGACGGCCAAGCAAAAACTCGAGCAATTGGCTCGCAGGGTAATTAGTCGTTCAAATTAGATTGCGAGGGCTTGGGCAAGTCGCCTAACGGCACTTTTTCGACCGCGAACCAGTGATTGAAGAGGGGTCTCATCGAGTTCCTCTTGGTGTTCAAACATCCACTCGGCAGCTTCATTTGGGTCGAAACCCGAATCCTCCAAAACCATAAGGGTTCCTCGAATGCTTGGCAGAGGTTCCCCATCAACAATTATCTCGGCAGGAATCATTGGTTCCCTGTCGAGCTTCACGCTGAATAAAAACTTATCTTCAACCAGGCGCGCTATCTTGCCCTTTGATACTCCGAGTAACTCTGAGGCCTGCTCATAGCTGAGCCAGTTTTCAACCAAATCAATTCCCACGAGAATAGCTTGCCACAGCTTGATGGCTACCTCTTGAAATTAACCAATTCTTCGGCAACCAAAAATGCCATCTCTAAGCTCTGCTTGTGATTCAGCCTTGGATCCACAACCGTCTCGTAGCGCTGCTCCAAATCTGTCTCATCGATGTGGTCGCTTCCGCCAAGACACTCTGTGACGTCATCGCCGGTCAGCTCAACATGCAGACCACCAGGGTGAACGCCCAAAGCTCTACACACCTCGAAAAAGCCCTTGACCTCTTCCATGACATCGTCAAACCTTCTGGACTTGAACCCGTTAGCGGTAGTGATTCCATTTCCGTGCATTGGGTCTGTTATCCAAAGTGGCAGTGCGTCAGCTTCATTTGTTGCCTCCATCAAACGTGGCAACTCATCGCGAATCTTGGTCGCCCCCATACGTGAGATAAATGTCAACTTTCCGGGTTCCCTCTTTGGGTCTAGCTTGTCAATCAAGCTCAAAATGTCATCTTTTGTTGCAGTTGGCCCAATTTTTACCCCAATCGGGTTTTCAACCTTGGACAAAAATTCAACGTGCGCACCATCGATATCTCGGGTTCGCTCACCAATCCAAATGAAGTGTCCACTGGTGTCATAGGACTTGCCGGTTCTGGAATCAGTTCTGGTCATTGGACGCTCGTAATCAAACAGTAAACCTTCGTGACCAACATAAAATTCGGTGGTGCGCAACTCAGCACTGTCAACGCCGCAGGCCTCCATGAACTTCATTGCTCTGTCTACATCTGAAGCGATTTCCTCATAATTTGCATTCGCCGGATTGTCCATGAAACCTTTATTCCACTCATGAACCGCGCGCAGGTCTGCAAATCCCCCACTGTTGAATGCCCTAATCAGGTTCAACGTGGAGGCTGAGGTGTTGTAGGCCTGAAGCAGTCGATCAGGATTTGGGACACGTGAATCCTCTGTGAACTCAAATCCGTTCACCGCATCCCCTCGGTAAGCGGGCAGCGTGACGCCCTCTCTGGTCTCGGTGTCATTGCTTCTAGGTTTTGCAAACTGACCCGCCATGCGACCCATTTTGATAACCGGCAAAGAAGATCCATACATCAGCACAACTGCCATTTGCAAAACAGTTTTTATGCGATTGCGGATTCGGTCCGCGGTTGCATCCACGAAGGTCTCAGCGCAGTCACCCCCCTGCAATAGAAAGGCCCGTCCGGCTGCAGCCTCGGCAATTTTTGATTTGAAGTTGTCCACCTCACCTGCAAATACCAGTGGGGGCAAGTTCGAAAGGGTATTTCTAACCTGGGCCAAATGTGCTTGGTCTGGCCAGTTCGGCTGTTGCTTTGCCTCGAGTTTTTGGTAGCTGTCCAGCTCCGTATTTTCGTTCAATGTTTTCTCCTACTGCTTCCCTTTAATTCCTCTTCGAACTTGCGTATGAATCCTGATACCGCTGGCCACCCAAATACTTGGTCTCATAAACGATTTTG
>CAJXMQ010000130.1 GCA_913056225.1 uncultured Micrococcales bacterium
GTTTCAGGGTAGCTTTTCAAGAACTTTTCGCCTATTCTGGTCAGTCGGAAGATGAGCTGACGGTTATTGACAACTCTGTTGATATCAATCAGGTCGTTCGAGATGCGGTTGTCATCAGTTTCCCGTTTCAGCCAGTATGTAACGAGAACTGTTTGGGTTTGTGCGCTAACTGTGGCGCCAATCTCAATGATCATCCGGATCATGCCCACGAGGATGAAATAGATCCCAGGTGGGCAGAACTAAAAAAGCTTAAAGAGGAAGAGTAAGAACATGCCAGTTCCAAAGCGACGCAAGTCCCGGGCAAACACCCACTCACGCAGATCGCAGTGGAAGGCCGAACCAGTGCAGCTGAACAAGACTGTTGAAAACGGCAAGACCGTCTACAGTGTGCCGCACCGTGCGAAGGTTGTCACTGACAGCGTGGGCACCGAGCTTTACATGGAATATAAGGGTCGTAAAGTAGCAGACGCGTAACCATGGAACTTGACAAGCTGCACTCGCGGCTTGGAGTGGAGATAGACCCCAAGCTACTTAAACTAGCTCTCACTCACAGTTCCTTTTCCTACGAAAACGGTGGCGAGAACAACGAACGATTGGAATTCCTAGGGGATTCAATCCTCGGCTACGTTGTCACCAGTCACCTCTATTCATCTTTTTCAGACTTAAATGAAGGTGAACTCACCAAAATCAAAAATGGCGTTGTCAGCGCCCAGGCCCTCGCAACCGTTTCCCAGAGACTCGATATTGGAAAATACCTTTTCTTAGGTAAAGGTGAAGAGCAAACCGACGGAAGAAAAAAGCCCAATCTTTTAGCAGATGCCTTTGAGGCAATTCTGGGGGCTGCTTATTTGTCAAGCGGAATGGAAGCCGCAACAAAGATGGTTCAGGATTTTATTTTCCCGCTTCTTGAAGACCCAGATGCAATTCGTGAGGCGAGTGATCCAAAGACCACCCTCAATGAGAAACTCATGGCTCTAAATCTGCCTACCGTTTTTTATGAGATTGAGTTCGAGGGCCCTGACCATCAGCGAGTATTTTTCGCCAAGGCAATCAGTGGCGAGAAAGTTCTCGGCTCAGGAGAAGGCCTCACCAGGCGTTCAGCTGAGTCCGAGGCGGCAATTGATTCTTTGAGAAACATGGCAAATGCCTGAACTGCCCGAGGCGGAGACAGTTCGCAGGGGGTTGGCAGAAACGGTGCTGAATAGCGCCATTCAGTCAATTGAGGTTTTCGATTCAAGGTGTTTGAAAAAACACCCCGGCGGTGAACAAGATTTCTCAGCAATTCTCACTGGCAAAAAGTTTTTATCAGCAGTCCGTCGCGGCAAATTTATTTGGCTACCGATTGATGTCGAGGGGTTTGCAATGGTCATGCATTTGGGCATGAGTGGTCAAGCTCTGGTTAGAACTCAGGATTACGAGCATGAAAAACAAGTCAGACTGCAGATGAATTTAGACAACGGTCTGCAGCTTCGATTTTCTGATCAGAGACTGTTTGGCTCACTAATGATTGATCAATTAGAACCCGCCGAGGGGAAATCCTCTGGATTTAGCCCTGAGAGCGAGATTGCAACCGAGATACCTCTGTCTGTTTCGCATATTGCAAGAGACCCGCTAGATCCTGAGTTTGATCTGGCAGCCGTTAGAAAAAGACTCAAAAACCGCACTGCCGGAATCAAGCATGCTTTGTTGGATCAGCAACTGGTTAGCGGTATTGGAAACATCTATGCCGACGAATCCCTATGGCGAGCAAGGGTCCATTTCAATCAGCCAGCAGACTCAATCTCAACCAAGAAGCTCAATGAGCTGTTTGCCCATGTGACAGAGGTGTTGGAAGAGGCGGTGGAGCAGGGTGGAACAAGTTTTGATGAGCAATACAAAAACATCAATGGCCAGTCAGGTTATTTCGCTCAGAATCTGAACGCCTATGGTCAAACTGGCAAGCCCTGCAATCGTTGTGGACGGGCAATTCAGCGTGAGTCTTGGCAAAACAGGGGTAGCCATTTCTGCCCAAGCTGCCAGCGAATCCGGAAACAGAAACTAAAGTAATTAGCACCACCCAGCAAGGAGCTTGGCTAGATTGCATCTGAAATCACTGACCCTGAAAGGCTTTAAGTCTTTCGCGCAATCAACGACCCTGCAGTTTGAACCGGGGGTGACTGCGGTTGTCGGGCCAAACGGCTCCGGTAAATCAAATGTTGTAGATGCCTTGGCCTGGGTAATGGGAGAGCAGGGAGTGAAGTCTTTGCGAGGGGCAAAGATGGAAGATGTCATCTTTGCCGGAACTTCCTCTCAGGCACCTCTTGGCAGAGCAAGCGTTGAACTCGTAATTGATAATTCAGATGGGGCACTGCCCATTGATTACACCGAGGTGAGCATCTCCAGAACGCTTTTTAGAAATGGCGCCAGTGAGTATGCGATCAACGGTGATGCTTGCAGATTATTAGATGT
>CAJXMQ010000131.1 GCA_913056225.1 uncultured Micrococcales bacterium
AGCACCATAATCACTATCCACCTGATGGGGTGGGGAAGATTAGAGAGGAACTTCTCGAGTCTTTCCAATTTGACCTATTTCCGAATCTGTTTGCTTAGGTTACTGGACAGAACCCCCATCAAACTAGCTTTAGTCCTGAGAAACATCTGTGTATTGGCTGACATACATTTACTAAAAACAGCCGGCCACTTGGGCCGGCTGTTTTAATGCAAATTGACTAGCTAACCAATTCAAATCTGTCTGCATTTACTACCTTGTTCCATGCCTTCACAAAGTCTTCAACAAACCTCTGCTTGTTGTCATCCTGTGCATAGAACTCGGCATAGGAACGAAGGATCGAGTTAGAACCAAACACCAGGTCAACTCTGGTTGCGGTGAAACCAACTTTTCCGGTGGTGCGATCGCGCAAGTTGTAAAGGCTTCCTCCCGCTGGCTCCCAAACATAGGTCATGTCGGTGAGGTTTACGAAGAAGTCATTGGTGAGTGCACCGACATTGTCAGTGAATACACCGTGACTGGTTCCCGCGTAGTTGGTCCCCAACACTCGCATTCCACCAATCAGTGCGGTCATCTCCAGAGCGGTAAGGCCCATTAGCTGTGCCCTGTCTAGCAATAGCTCCTCACCTGGAACATCGTAGTTTTTCTTGATCCAGTTTCTGAAGCCATCGTGAATTGGCTCAAGAGGTTCAAATGACTCTGCATCTGTCCACTCTTCGGTTGCATCTCCGCGTCCAGGGGTGAATTCAACATCGGCAGTCATTCCAGCTTTTTCAATGGCCATTTCAAGACCGACATTTCCAGCCAAGACAATTGCATCTGCGACACTGGCGCCAAACTTTTCGGCCAGTGGCTCTAGAACAGAAAGAACCTTCTGCAATCTCTCGGGCTCATTGCCCTCCCAGTCTTTCTGAGGGGCAAGGCGAATGCGAGCTCCGTTTGCTCCACCTCGCAAGTCAGAGTGACGGAATGTTCTGGCTGAATCCCAGGCGGTTGAAACCATCTCTGAAACACTCAATCCACTTTCGCGAATCGCACCCTTCAATCCAGCTACGTCGTAGTCGTGGTTTCCAGCTGGAACTGGGTCCTGCCAGATTAGGTCCTCGGTGGGAGCCTCTGGTCCGATGTAGCGGATGTTTGGTCCCATGTCTCTGTGGGTGAGCTTGAACCAAGCCTTGGCGAAAACCTCGTCAAAGTAGTCAGGGTTTTCATAGAACTTCTTGCTGATTTCCAAATACGCAGGGTCTTTGATCATTGCCATGTCGGCATCTGTCATCATCGGCTCAAGCCTGATTGACGGATCTTCAACATCCACTGGCTTGTCTTCCTCGCGGATGTTGATTGGTCGCCACTGGTTAGCACCAGCTGGTGACTTGGTTAGCTCCCAGTCGTATTCAAACAAAAGGTAGAAATATCCGTTGTCCCATTTGGTTGGCTCAGTGGTCCAAGCTCCCTCGATTCCAGATGAAACCGTGTCTCTTCCGACACCTCTGCTGTGGTGGTTATTCCAACCAAGACCGGCCTCGCTGATTGCTGCGGCTTCTGGCTCTGGTCCAAGGTTTTCAGCTCTTCCGTTTCCATGGCTTTTACCAACGGTGTGTCCACCCGCAGTCAAAGCAACGGTCTCTTCATCGTTCATTGCCATGCGGGCGAAGGTAACTCTGATGTGCTGAGCTGTTTTGACAGGATCTGGTACCCCGTTTACACCCTCGGGATTGACATAAATCAAACCCATCTGAACTGCGGCTAGTGGGTTTTCCATGCTCTCGGCATTCTCAACATCCTCGTAGCGCTCATCACTTGGAGCCAGCCACTCTTTTTCACTACCCCAGTAGACATCCATCTCTGGGTGCCAGATGTCCTCGCGACCATAGGCAAACCCGTATGTCTTCAGTCCCATGTCCTCATAGGCAACGGTTCCTGCAAGAATCATCAAATCCGCCCAGCTGAGGCGGTTTCCATACTTTTTCTTGATTGGCCACAATAACCTTCTGGCCTTATCTAGGTTCACGTTGTCTGGCCATGAGTTCAAAGGAGCAAATCTCTGGTTACCGGTAGCTCCACCGCCGCGGCCATCCGCAATTCGGTAAGAACCTGCTGCGTGCCAAGCCATGCGAATCATCAACCCGCCGTAGTGACCCCAGTCTGCTGGCCACCATGGTTGGCTGTCGCGCATGAATTCCTTGACGTCATTCTTGACTGCGTCAAAATCTAATTTCTTTACCTCTTCACGGTAATCAAAGCTTTGACCGAGTGGGTCGGTCTTTGTGTCGTGCTGGTGCAAAATATCTAAGTTGAGCGCATTGGGCCACCACTCTGTGGCGCTTTCTCCAACGGCTGTGTGTGCTCCGTGAGCAACTGGGCAGGAATCTTGTTCAGACAT
>CAJXMQ010000132.1 GCA_913056225.1 uncultured Micrococcales bacterium
GAAGCTGGAATCAGAATCTGTTCAACTTGTTCAATGGTTTCGGGAACTTGCTGATCAGCGATGAAGATGTCTATATCCTTGCCCTCCAGATTCAGGGCTCCTATCGGCTGTGGTCTTAGTTGCTGGCTAACTATTCCGCTAACTGCAATCTCACTTAGACCAATGTTGGCGGCCGCCTCACGATTGACATTTACTTCTAGCACCCTCTCGGCAGCGGCTAGAGATGTAGTCACGTTATCCACATAACTCAATGGCCTCATTGCGGCGACAACGTCATCCACGGCTTGTTGCAGATCCTGCTCGCTACCGCTTGCAATCTCAATATCAATGGTGTCTGATCCTCCAAAACCTCCGCCACCTTCAGAGATAGAAACATCGCCAAGGTCATCACGCGCACCAGTTTGACTTGTCACATCTGACTTCACCTGATCGATATCAGCATCTTCCTCAACGGTGACTGTAAGCCTGATTCCCTCTGCTGAGGCTCCAAAAGCAACTCGGCTATCGGCAATTGAGCCAACTGAAGCCTGCACCAACTCAACTCCGTCGATGTCCAAAACTAGGTCTTCCAATTGCTGGGATGCCGCATTTTGCTCTTCGAAACTTGCCTGTCCAGCCAGCTCTTGGTTTACGACAAACTGATCTGAACCGCCATCGTCCAAGAAGTCAGTTCTCAACTGTGGAACCAGTGAGAAGGTATAGCCAAGCACCAAAAGGGAAGCGGTCAGTGTCAACCAGGGGTGATCGGTGGTGGTTCTCAGAATTGGGACATAGCCACGCTGCAAGAAGCCCTTCTTCTCTTGAATCTCTTGCTCTTCACGCTGCCTCTGCTCGAAACCAACTGGGTTTTCGGCCTGTGCCTTTTTGAGCTTTTTGGACATTCCCAAGAACCAATATGCCAACACCGGAATGATTGTCAGCGAAACAAGCAACGATGCCAACAGAGCAAGTGCCACCGTGAAGGCGAATGGCCTAAATAGCTCTCCAACAATTCCGCCAACTAAACCGATTGGCACAAACACGGCAGCATTTGTAATGGTGGAGGAGGTGATGGCCCCAGCAACCTCTTTCACTGCTGTCTTGATTGCCTCCATCTTCTCTTTGCCATAAGACAGATGTCTATTGATGTTTTCAATAACCACGATTGAGTCATCCACCACTCGACCAATAGCAATAGTCAGAGCACCCAGGGTCAGAATGTTTAGCGAGAAATCAGCTACAGCCAGTCCAATGAAGGTAATCAACACCGATGTTGGAATGGAAACTGCAGTGATGATTGTGGATTTGAAGCTAAGCAGGAATACCAGAATCACCAAGACAGCAAAGGACAGTCCCAATAAGCCCTCGGTTGTTAGATCCTCAATGGATTTTTCAATGAAGGGAGCCTGGTCGAGCGTGGTGGAAACCGTTACTGGCTTGGAAAGACTTTCTTCTAGCTCTGCAATCAAATCTGTCACGCCATTGCTGACATCAACACTGTTTCCATCTGGAGTTTTGGTGATTGCAATGGCAAGCGACTCTGAGCCGTTTACTCGAGAGATTGAACTAATGGGCGCATCCAACAGCTCGACATCTGCAACATCTGAAATCAGAACTGCTCCCGCGGTGGGTGAAATCAGTGGCAACGCCCTAAATTCTTCGATTGTGTCAACACGGGACCCAACTTCAACAGAGATAGATCCCTCTTCATCTTCCAAAGTCCCTGCAGGCAGAACTAGGCCATTTTGCTGCAAGGCATTAGTAATGCTCTGTTGGCTCAAGCCAAAGCCCTGCAGAGCCTGCTGGTCAAGGTCAATGTCAATTCGTTTTTCTCGGGCGCCGCTTACGGCGACGTCTCGAACTCCATCAACCTGCCTGAACAGTGACGGGGCGATATCCTCTAATTCCCGAGCTATTTCCTCGTTGTCGCCGTCATTGGCGCTGATCGCCAACACAATAATTGGCACTTCATCAAAAGATCCGGCAATTACCTGTGGCTGAATGTCTGCAGGAAGAGATCCCTCCACTGAGTTCACGGCATTGGAGAGCAAATCAGTAATCTCTGTGGTTGTCTTACCAAATTCGAAAGTTGCGGTAATGACGCTGAGACCTTGAGAACTGGTTGCGCTGGTTGAATCGATTCCCTCAAGAGCAACAATTGAGGATTCCAGGACTTGTGAAACTTGCTCGTCAACGATCTCTGGGGAGGCACCAGGATAGGGAGTTACCACTGCCGCTGTTGGGAACTGGATGGATGGAATCAACTCCTGCTTGAGTGAATCAAGCGATACGAAACCACCTGCTGCTACCAAAAGAGTTAGTAAAGCTACGACGATTCTGTTTGCCAGAGATAGATTGGCGAGTTT
>CAJXMQ010000133.1 GCA_913056225.1 uncultured Micrococcales bacterium
GTGGCCCACGTGGACCACGGCAAGACCACCTTGGTGGATGCCATGCTTAGGCAAACCAATACTTTTTCCACACACGGGGATGTTGACGAACGTGTGATGGACAGCGGCGATTTAGAAAAAGAGCGCGGCATCACAATCTTGGCTAAAAACACCGCCATCGAATACTCAGGACCCGCTTCTGACTCACCGGTAACAATCAACGTTATTGACACCCCAGGGCACGCCGATTTCGGTGGAGAGGTTGAGCGCGGACTGAGCATGGTTGATGGCGTTGTGCTGCTGGTTGACGCCAGTGAGGGACCGCTTCCTCAAACCAGGTTTGTGCTAAGAAAAACAATGGAGGCAAAGCTTCCTTTGATTTTGGTTGTGAACAAAACCGATAGGGCTGATTCAAGAATTGAAGAAGTGGTTAGTGAATCTCATGACTTGCTTTTAGGTCTTGCGGGTGACATGGACCAAGCAGATATAGACATCGATTCACTGCTGGATTTGCCGATTATTTATGCATCTGGAAGAAGCGGAATCGCATCATTCACGGAACCTGCGAATGGCTCATTGCCAGATGGCGACAATTTAGAACCACTGTTTGAGGCCATCATGAAAAACATTCCGGCCCCAACCTATGACGATGAAAAGCCGCTGCAGGCGCACGTTACCAACTTGGACGCATCACCCTTCCTTGGGCGACTGGCATTATTGCGAATCAAATCTGGAGAACTAAAAAAGGGTCAACAGGTTGCTTGGATGAAGCGAGATGGTGAAATCAAGCAGGCAAAGGTTTCTGAGCTTTTGATCACCAAAGGCCTTGAGCGTTCTCCAGCTGAAAAGGCATTTGCTGGCGACATCGTCGCTATCGCCGGTATTGAAGAGATCATGATTGGCGAAACCCTTGCCGATTTAGAAAACCCAGAGGCTTTGCCTATCATCCGAGTGGACGAACCAGCCATCTCGATGACCATTGGAATTAACACCTCGCCAATGGCTGGACGAGTCAAGGGGGCCAAGGTGACTGCTCGATTGGTGAAGGACCGCCTTGAAAAAGAGCTCATCGGAAACGTTTCAATCCAGGTTCTGCCAACCGAGCGCCCAGACGCTTGGGAAGTCCGAGGCAGGGGAGAGCTAGCGCTTGCGATTTTGGTTGAGACTATGCGTCGAGAAGGTTATGAGCTCACAGTTGGAAAGCCACAAGTTGTTACCAAAAAAGAGGATGGCCAACTGCTAGAGCCATTTGAGGATTTGACCATTGATGTTCCTGAGGAGTTTTTGGGCGCAATCACTCAGCTTATGGCTGCCAGAAAAGGCAAGCTAAATCAGATGACCAATAACGGCTCAGGATGGGTCCGCATGGAGTTCACCGTGCCGGCTAGAGGATTGATTGGCTTTAGAACTGAGTTTTTGACCACGACCAAGGGAAGCGGAATCGCCAACGCGATCAGTGCTGGATTCCACCCGTGGGCCGGTGAGATTCAAACCAGACCGAGCGGATCTCTTATTTCCGACCGCGCCGGAGTGGCAACTCCGTTTGCGCTGATGGCGCTGCAAGACAGAGGAAGCTTTTTCATCCCGCCAACAACTGAGGTTTATGCCGGCATGGTAATTGGTGAGAACTCACGTCCCGATGACATGGAAGTGAACATCACAAAAGAGAAAAAGCTTACGAACATGCGAAGCTCCACAGCTGATGAGTTCCAGTCCCTCACTCCTCACCGCAACCTTTCTCTTGAGGAGTGTTTGGAATTTGCTCGTGAAGATGAGTGTGTTGAGGTAACGCCCGATGCCATCAGAATTCGCAAGGTTGAATTAGATCCAAACCTGAGAGCTCGAGCCTTGAGTGCAAAAAAGCGAGCTAATCAAGATTCGGCATAGGCTAATCACATGTCGAAACCAAGTTTCAGCCCAAAGCGACTGCTGGTGGTGCACGCACACCCAGACGATGAAAGCTTGTTCACCGGTCACATAATCGCTCACGCACTGCGTGGCGGAAGCAAGGTGAAGGTGGTGACCCTGACTCGAGGTGAGATGGGGGAGACGGAGTCAAAGCAGTTGCAATATCTGAATGGGCAACCTTTGGAGATGGCCCTCTACAGAGAGCAGGAGCTAGCTGATGCGATTAGCGCATTCCCCGGACTGGAGCATTCTTATTTAGGAAAGCGAGCCTATCGAGACTCTGGCATGAGAATAAACGCCTGGGGTCGCGTTGGTAAGCCCAGCAAATTAGATGAAATGTCTCTGGCGGCCGCCGGAACCAGCGTAGTTGGCGAGGATCTTGCTAAAGAGATTGAAAGTTTTAGGCCTGACGTTGTATTGACTTATGACGCCAA
>CAJXMQ010000134.1 GCA_913056225.1 uncultured Micrococcales bacterium
TGGGGCAAAAGAAAACTTGCTTACCCAATCAACAAAAACAACGAAGGTATCTACGTTGTTGTCAATGCACATTCAAATCCTGACGAGGTCAACGAGGTTGAGCGTCAGTTGAGGCTGAATGAGCAGATCATGCGAACCAAAATTCTTCGCTACGAAGATGCAGTGTTTAGCATCAACCCAATCGAGTACGAGCCAGAGAAGCAGTCCAAGAGGCCGCCAAGGAAGTCAAAGGCTAACTAGTCATGGCCGGCGAAGCGATATTGACCGTAATCGGCAACCTAGCTGATGATCCAGAACTGCGTTATACCCAAAACGGTATTGCAGTTTGCTCGGTAAGAGTCGGATCAACCCCTAGAACCATGAACCGCCAGAGCGGTGAGTGGGTTGATGGGGAAACAGTATGGGTTCGCTGCACCGGATGGCGTGAACTAGCCGAAAACATGGCTCAGTCTTTGCAAAAAGGCGCACGAGTTGTGGTCAGTGGGAAACTAAAACCAGCCAGTGCCTATCAAACAGCACAGGGTGAAGCTAGAGCCTCACTAGAGCTAGACATCGATGAGATTGGACCCTCATTGAGATATGCAACCGCGGCAGTTACTCGCCGTGCTCGCGAAGGTGGTGGACAGTCCGCTGCTGTTGAGTCAAACCCATGGAACGACTCACAGTCCTCAGCTGATAACTGGGCAAACCCAGCACAGTCAGCCAGCGATGACACACCGTTTTAAAGATTTAGAACAGGAGAAATAAAAAATGGCAGGAAAAGGCGCAGCCAAGCGTAAAGCAAGACTTAATAGCATGGCCAAACCAGCACCAATGAAGCTGGTAAAGGTCGGCACAATCGATTACAAGGACGTGGCAACACTCAGGAAGTTCATTTCTGACCGTGGCAAGATCCGTGCACGTCGAATCACTGGAGTATCCGTTCAGGACCAGCGCAAGATCGCAAAGGCAGTTAAGAATGCCCGCGAGATGGCACTGCTCCCCTACTCAGGCGCCGGGCGCTAAGGAGAAAGCACATGTCAAAAATTATTCTGACCAATGAGGTCTCCGGATTGGGAAGTGCAGGTGACGTCGTTGAAGTTAAAAACGGTTACGCCCGCAACTACCTAATCCCAAACGGCTACGCAGTTGTTTGGAGCAAGGGTGGTGAGCGCCAGGTCGAGCAGATCAAGGCAGCTCGCCAGTCACGCCACCTGGCAGACGTTGAAGCGGCTCAGCAGTTGAAGGCCAAGCTTGAAGAGAACCCAATCAAGATTTCAATGAAGTCTGGTAAAGAGGGACGTCTCTTTGGTGCGGTGAAGCACGCAGATGTTGCAAACGCAATCGTTGCATCAGGCATCGGTGAGGTTGACAAGCGAAAGATTGAATTCGTTGCTGCAATCAAGAATCTAGGTGACCACGAGGCCACTGTTCGTATTGGAGATTTGACTGCAAACTTGAAACTTCAGGTAGTCAACGCCAAATAAGTCGAAATTGAAAACCAACAAAGGCAAGGATTCGTCCTTGCCTTTGTTCGTTTAAGTCTTAAATAAGTACCTTAACCGAACACTTATCCACAACTGTTAACCTCACGTTGAAGCTTTTCAATAAAGTTTTTCACATAGGGTTTTGACCAGTGTTTTACTGAGAAAAATCTTTTTATCCACAGGTTATCCACAGGTTATGCACAGAGATAGTAACAATGCTCTGGCGTGTTTCCACAGAGTTATCCACAGGGCGACACGGACTCGTTTTGCAAGATAAATGTCTCTACTGAAAGATATAAATGATTCCATCGAAACAGATGGAAATTTGCTTTCGAAAACTATTGGTGGAGGTCTGTCTATGAGCATGGTGGCACCTGTTGATTCGGGAGCTAGGTCACTTCCTAACGACCTAAACGCTGAAATGGCGACGCTCGGCGGAATGCTGATCAGCCAAGAAGCCGTTGCAGAGGTTTTTGAAGAAGTTCGAGCGCACGATTTCTACGCCCCCAAACATGAATTTATTTTCAATGCCATTTTGACTTTGTTCGGAAAAGGTGAGCCAACAGACGTAATTGCTGTCACAGACGAGCTGGGAAAGACCGGAAACCTGATCAAGGCAGGAGGGGCAGATTACCTGCACACCCTGGCCAGCTATGTTCCAACAGCAGCAAGTTCGAGTTACTACGCATCTATTGTTAGCGAAAAAGCAGTGCTTAGAAGGCTTATTGAAGCCGGTACTCGGATTGCTCAAAGTGGGTATGACAGCCAGGGCGAGGTCAGCGAGTTAGTAAACGACGCTCAGTCAGAGATTTTCAAAGTAGCCTCAGAT
>CAJXMQ010000135.1 GCA_913056225.1 uncultured Micrococcales bacterium
TTGCTTTTGCAAAGTGGTCACAGGGTAAGTGGTAGTGATGTTCGCGGGAGTGGCAACATCGATTCACTAATTGAGCTTGGTGCCGAAATCAACATTCCACACGAAGCTAAAAACGTAGGTCAGGCAGACACAGTTGTGGTAACCGGGGCGCTCTGGGATAGCAACGAAGAATTGCTGGAGGCAAAGAGGTTGGGTCTTCCGATCTTGCATCGAGCAGTTTTGTTGGCCTCCATGGCTTCAAAACACCGGCTGATTGCCGTTGCTGGAGCGCATGGAAAGACCACCACCACCGGAATGATCATCACTGGATTACGAAACTTGGGAGAGGATCCGAGTTTTGTAAACGGAGGGGTCATTACCGAATATGGACTAAGTAGCGACTTTGGCAAGAGCGATTTATTCGTAATTGAAGCGGATGAATCAGACGGTTCTTTTTTGAACTACCAAACCAACATCGCAGTTATCACGAATGTAGATGCTGATCATTTGGACCACTACGGATCAGAGCAGGGTTTTTTCGATGCTTTCAATGATTTTGCTTCCAACGCTGAGGAATTTGCAGTTGTAAATTCAAGTGATCCGGGTTGTCAAAAACTTTCAGTGATGGACAATGCCAAGACATTGAAATTTGGAGAAAAGAATGCAGATGTCAGGCTTCAGGATGTTGACGCCTCTGGCCCCAGGGTTAGTTTTAGCGTGGTCTATAAAAACCACACCGAGATGCTTAGTTTGAACATGGCCGGCTCACACAATGCGGAAAATGCTTGCGCAGCAATAACCGTGTTGGTTGGCCTGGGTCATGATTTTAGACAAGCCTGCCAGGCAGTCTCCGCCTACCAAGGTGCAGAACGAAGATTTCAGTTGCACGGAGAGCATCGAGGAGTTCAAGTTTTTGATGACTTTGCGCACCATCCAACCGAGGTTTCGGCAGCGCTCAAAGGAGCCAGGGCGAGCAATACAGAAGGCAAACTGATTACGGTTTTCCAACCTCACCTTTACAGCCGCACCAGGATTTTTCAGAAGGAATTTGCTGAGGTTTTGGCATTGAGCGACCAGGTGATTATCACAGATGTTTATGCGGCACGAGAAGATCCAGAACCAGGTGTTACCGGTGAGTTGATTGTGAACCACTTCGCTGATTCAAGCCAGGTTCACTATGTTCCCAACTGGGATTCGGTGCCAGCGGTAGCGGCAAAACTGGCAGACAGCGGAGATTTCATAATTACCATGGGCTGTGGCGATATTTATAAGATGTGCCCGGACCTCTTGAGCTCTCTTAGGCAATAGGGACATTAGTGGCAGATCAAAAACGACAGCTGAAGGCCTTGAGATCAAAGGCGAAACTTGAGCGCAAAATGGCAAAAAAGGAGTCAGGGACTTATTTTGCCAATCGCTTGCTGGCAGGTTTTTTGATTTCCGGATTACTCGCGTTGGTTGGCTTGGTGGCTGCAACCTTTCAAACCTCCTTGCTGGCCATCGAACAAATTTCCTTTGAAGGAAACCAGCAAATAACCGACTCAGAGCTGGAAGGAGCCACCAGTGATTTACTGGGGGAGCCGCTGACCACAGTCAGTGAAGCAGAAGTGGCTGCGATGCTGGAGGATTTTTTGATACTGGAGTCCTTCGCTATACAGTCAAGACCCCCGCACGAGTTGGTAATAAGAATTCGCGAGAGACAGCCGCTGGCAAGTGTTTTTACAACCGAGGGAGAATTTGTATTTGACGCCGCAGGGGTCCGACTTAATCCAGTGGCGGGTGAAGACATACCAAGAATTATTGTGGGGGATGATCCGGCGGAATCAGAAAGCTATCGTTCGGCGGTAGAAGTCTTGCTTTCTCTTCCGCTTGGGTTGTATCGGGATGTTGATGAGGTTCGTATTACCAGCGTTGACAACGTGGAGCTCACGCTTGAGGGTGGCACGGTGGTCATCTGGGGGGATAAGTCCCAGGCAAAGCTGAAACATGAGGTTTTGCTAACGCTAATTGCCAACCAAACCGACCCTGTTAATTTTGACGTGAGTGCACCCCTGGCTCCCGTGGTGATATTTGAGGACTTTTAGTCAATTATTTGTCGCAACACGCCCAGCAGCTTGGTGTCAATAGACCCGCTTAGGCCATACCTTTTCTCCGCATCCAAAAAGGATGGCTAGAACCTAAACCTAAGGTAAAGGTTCAAGGTTTATAAGTTTGGAGGAGTTCCGTGGCAGAGAGTCTCAACCACAGGGCGGTTATCAAGGTAGTCGGTGTCGGTGGCGGAGGAGTAAACGCCCTCAACCGCATGATTCAAGC
>CAJXMQ010000136.1 GCA_913056225.1 uncultured Micrococcales bacterium
TTCAAGCAATTCACCACTGATGCCGGCATTGATTTAGTTTCTTTGGGCGGAACCAAAATTGGTGGCATGGCCTGCGAGGCGGTGGTTGTAACAAACGCCTCCTCTGAGACCGGCAAGCGCTTAGCTCACGACATGGATTATTTGCGCAAGACATCCATGCAGCTAGCCAGCAAGATGCGCTTCATCTCAGCTCAATTGATTGCTTTGTATTCGGGTAGCAAACCCTTGGCGATTGAACTAGCGGAACATGCCAACTCAATGGCCCAGAAACTGGATCAGGGTCTTAGGAAACTTGCCAAGGGAAATAAGAAAATGCTTAGCCTGCCAGTTGCCACTCAGGCCAATGCGGTGTTTCCAGTGATGGATGAAAAGCTTGTGAAGAAACTTCGAAACAACTGGCATTTCTATGACTGGAATCAGTCAATTGGGCAATACCGATTGATGTGTGCATGGGACACCACCGAAGAGGATATTTCCGAGTTTCTAGCTGACGTAAAGGCTTATTTATAACCTCTGTTAGTCTGGGGCTCTATGGAGAAAAGACCGATTAGAGACCACCGAGCTGGTCCGTTATTACCCGAGATTTTAGACCGCTGGTCACCCAGGGCATTCGACCCGGAGCGGGAAATAACCGAATCAGAAAAGTTTGGATTATTAGAGGCTGCCCGCTGGGCTCCGAGCAGTGCTAACAACCAGCCATGGAGATTTGCCTGGATTGACAAAACCGATAAAAAATTTGATGCCTTTGTTGAACTTGCATTGATGCCAGGAAATGCAATCTGGGCTAAAAACGCATCTGCTTTGGTGGTTGCAATCACTGAGACCGAGGAAAACGGAAAAGCATTAGACAACGCTGAGTACTCAACCGGTATGGCAGTTGGTCAGTTGATTTTGCAGGTTCAGTATTTGTCACTTCACTCGCACCAAATGGGTGGCATCTATCACGATGAAATCAAAAAGTTTCTAAAGCTCAAAGATCACCACATAGTGCAGGCAGTGATTGCAATTGGTGAGATTGCTGATGCCGACACCCTGCCAGCAGAACTTGCAGAGCGCGAGCAGGCAGAGCGTGAGAGAAAAGACCTAAAAGATATCTTCATCTACGGAGTCTAAGGATTTTTTGATTTTTCGAGCTCTCGCTTGATTTAGACTTATCGGGTGCGCCCAACAATCCTTACCTCAGTTACCGATGACATCATCAGTTGGTTTGATGTAATCGGACCATATTTGTTTTATGGGGCGGTATTCGGATTGGTCTTCGCTGGAACTGGATTGTTTGTTGGTGCATTTATTCCTTTTATCACTGGTGACAGTTTGGTTTTTGCAGCTGGGTTGGTGGCAGCTGCAAACAGCGACAGCATAAACATTTATGTAATGGTGATTGGTGTTTTCATTGCGGCTTGGTTGGGAGATCAGGTTGGCTACACCATTGGTCGTCACGCTGGAAGGCCATACCTGGATAAGCGCAAGGGAAAGTGGATTCAAACCGCTATTTCCAAATCAGAGGTGTTTTATATCCGCTACGGCTGGTGGTCAATCATCGTTGCCCGCTTTGTGCCATGGGGAAGGGTGATAATCCCGGCCCTTGCAGGAATTGGCAAGATGAATTACTACAAGTTCTTCACAGCCAATGCAGTTGGTGCTTTGTTGTGGGGAAGTGGGCTAACCCTCGCTGGCTATTTCACCTATTCGATTCCCTTTGTTAGAAACGCAACCTATGCAATTGCAATTGTTGTTATCACCATGAGTGTGATTGCAGGAGTTAGAACTTGGAGGGCCAACCGAGAATCGGTTGAGGAAACCTCGGAGTCAACTAGTGATTCGAAATCCTGAGATCAGCTAATTCTGCTGATCTGTGGGTTGAATAAAACTCATCCTCTTGCTTCGCCCACTTATCAAAATACTCATCAAAGATTCCCTGATCTCTTTCTGAAAATCTTTGGCGACGGATCGATTCACCCGCCTCCACCCAAATTCGATAATCGGCAATCTCAGCACTGGCTTGGCTAAGAGAACCGCATCCCTCAATAATCAACGGAGTGGTTTTTTCAAAGCTGGAGAGGTTTTCAACCCTTGAATCTTTCTCCCAGTCAAAGATCTTCCAATAGGCAGCCTGGTTGTTATTCAGAGGAATCAGGATTTCGCGCAATAAATAAAGCGCACCTTCGTTCAGCCCACTCCAACCCGAATACAGATCTTCCATCTGGATCAGCCTCGGGGCTTGTTCCAAAATCTGAAAAAGATTGTTTTGTAAATCTTTGGCAAA
>CAJXMQ010000137.1 GCA_913056225.1 uncultured Micrococcales bacterium
GTCACATCCAAACCTGAAACAGGCTAAGAGCGGATTCGAAGACGAGCAGGCACGGGAAGTTCCCATTGATGATTTTTCTAGAAACTTCAAAGATGCAAATCACAAACCAGAGCTATTAATTGCCATTAGCCCATTCAGGGTTCTCAGTGGTTTTAGACCCGTTAGCGAAATCAACCAGGAACTAAAAGAGATCGCCTCAAAAGACCCAGCCTTTGATAGCTGGGCGGCAGGGGATAAAACTCTGCAACAGCACTTTGACTTTGTTTTTGCTGAGCTGGATAAGCAACTATTGGATTCTCTTGCCAACCACTCACAGCTGATTGGCTTCCTTAGTGAGTTTTATCCCGGCGATAAAGGCCTAGGGATTGCGTTTTTACTAAACGAGATTTTTCTCGCACCAGGGGAGGCTGTTTTTCTTCCCGCGGGGAACCTTCATGCTTACCTGCAGGGCCTCGGTGTTGAGGTGATGGCAAGTAGTGACAATGTGATTCGTGGTGGGTTAACCTCCAAAAACGTAGACATCGACCTGCTGCGAGAGATCACCGTATTCGAATCACTGAATCCAAAACTTGGGCCAACTGCTCTGCAGAAAGGTTTGGATGAGTATGTGGTGGCAGTTGATGATTTCCGTGTCTATCGGGTTGAGCCCAGTGGTTCTCAGTTGATCGCGGATGTTAATCTGCCACAGGACGGCATCATGGTTTGCGTGTCGGGGGAAATAGTTGTTTCAAACTCGTTGGATGAAAAACTTCATCTGAAGAGAGGCGAGGCCTGTTTCATCTCAAATGACGCAAGGCTAATCAGTTTTTCTGGTGCCGGGACGGGTTATCTAGCTACCGGTAGTTGACAAACTGAAGGTCTAGTTCCAAGTCCTTGCCCTTCAGAAGGGCAATGATTTCTTGCAAATCATCTCTTGATTTTGAGCTGACTCTGATTTCCTCGCCCTGGATTTGGGTTTTTGCACCCTTTGGACCCTCATCGCGGATCATCTTGTTGATCTTCTTCGCGTTTTCCTGGTCGATTCCCTGCTTCATCGAGCCTTCGATGCGGTATTCCTTGCCAGAGGGCTGTGGATCAGAGTGGTCAAAGCTTTTTAGAGATATTCCACGCTTGATGAGCTTTGAGCCGAACACGTCCAAAACAGCCTTCACGCGATCTTCACTGTTAGCTTTCAAGATAATCTTTTCACCACTCCAAGAGATGTCTGCGTCAACACCTTTGAAGTCATACCTCTGCAGTATTTCCTTCTTGGCCTGATTCAGGGCATTGTCTGCCTCTTGCTCGTCAACCTTGCTTACTATGTCAAATGAACTGTCTGCCATGTGATTACCCTATCTTCGTCTTGCGGTTGAGCCCCTGATCAGAAGCTCGATTGGCCATTCGTGAAACTCTTGCACGTTTAGTTTTTTGTCTTTCAAATCCTGGTCAAACAAATCCGCCAGCATGTTGGCAGCAGCAGCAGCCTGCTCCGCTGGCTTTTGATTGATTGTTGTCAGGTTGTAAAAACCGCTGAGATCGTGGTTGTCCATTCCAATAATGCTGATGTCATCAGGAACCGAATAACCCAGGTCTTTGGCAGCTTGAATTGCCCCAAATGCCATCTCGTCACTTGCACAGAAAATGGCAGTTGGAGCGGATCGGGGGTCACCAAGGATTTGCTTTGCTGCGTGATAAGCGCCAGGAACGGTGAAGTCAGCCTCGGCAAACCAGTTTTTTTGAAAATCTAAGCCAGCATCCATCAGGGCTTCTTTATAGCCAGTTTGGCGAAGATAGGGCTGGTGAAACTCCAATTCGGTCGAAGGGCTTCCAGTGATGATTCCAATTTCAGTGTGACCAAGTGAGAGCAAATGTTGAGTCGCCAACCGGCCAGCACCCTCCTCATCAATTCCTAAAGACCTGGCACCCCCAATCGGTCCACCCACACCAACCAAGGGCTTTCTCAGGTTGGTGAGGTTGGTGAGCTCATCTTCTGAGAGCTTCAGCGCCACAGTGATTACTCCATCAACCCGTTTTCTCAGAAGAAGATCATTAAAAACCGTGGACCTTTGTTCCGGCCCACCCTTTAGTGAATAAAAAGAAACATCAAGTCCACGTTTGTTTAGCGCCTCACTGAGGCCCTCTACAACCACCGAGAAAAACCAGCGGTCAACAAACGGAACGACCACCCCAACATTTTTGGTTTTACCGGTTGCCAGGGTGTATGCAGAGGATGAGGGAACATAGCCCAGGTCATCAGCTGCTTTGAAAACTTTTTCTCT
>CAJXMQ010000138.1 GCA_913056225.1 uncultured Micrococcales bacterium
GCAGGCTTGCCAGTAGTTGGTCTCAGTGAGTTGATTCCCAACGAGGATTGGGACTATCTTGACTGGATGGCAAACAATCTAGATGTTTTGCAGTCCACAGTGTTCGACTTACTTCCTGAACAGATTGAGAATTGACGCTTCTAAAAACAACAGACGCATCGCTGAGCTTTGGGACCAGAGCAATCTGGGACAAGCTCAGCTTTGCTGTTGAAAAAGGGGAGTTCATAGCTTTAATTGGAGCGAACGGAACCGGTAAGTCAACGCTGTTGAAAGCAATCATCGGCGTTCAAGGTCTCGACTCTGGCTCCATTGAGCTGGAGGACGGCGCCAGTATTAGCTATATTCCCCAGCATCGAACAGAGGACAGTGCAACACCACTGAAGGTTAAAGACCTGGTCAGGCTTGGTCTAGATGGTCACAAACCAGGATTACCGCTACCAACCCTGGCAGCAAAAGAAAAGGTGACAGCCGCCCTCAGCAGTGTTCAAGCACTGGAGTTGGCGAATGAGTCAATCGGGAACCTAAGCGGTGGCGAGATGCAAAGAGTTCGTGTTGCGCAGGCCATGATTGGCTCACCAGATTTGATTCTGGCCGATGAGCCGCTAAGTAATCTGGATCTGAATCAACAACTGGTTGTTAGTGAATTATTTGAACAGCAAAGAAAAAAAACCGGCGCTGCGGTTTTGTTTGTCACCCATGATGTAAACCCAATCATTGATTACGTCGACAAGGTTTTGTATCTGGCACCCGGTGGATACCGAATGGGAACCACCGAAGAGGTGATGCAGTCAGAAGTTTTGAGCGAGTTGTATGGAGCTGACATTGATGTTGTCAGAAATCAGGGAAGGATCGTTGTGATTGGAACCCACGACCACGCCCACCACCCTGGCGAGGATTGGGTCTAATGCCAACCTTGTTTGATTTCAGCGATTACGACCGACTAATCCCTCTTGTCACCAACTCACTAATTGCCGGAGCACTACTCGCTCTGGTGGGTGGCCTCATCGGTGTTTTTGTCATAACAAGGCAACTTGCCTTTGCAGTTCACGGAGTCAGCGAACTGAGTTTTGCGGGAGCTGCAGTGTTTCTTCTGTTTGGACTGGATGTTGTTCTGGGTTCAATAGTTGGCTCGATAACAGCTGCCATCATCATTGGAACCCTGGGGGCCAGGGTGCAAGAGAGAAACTCGCTGGTGGCGGTGCTGATGCCGTTTGGCCTGGGCATTGGCATTTTGGCGTTGTCACTGTATCCAGGAAGAGCAGCAAACAAATTTGGTCTGCTAACTGGCCAGATTGTTACGGTCGATGATCCCCAGGTCACCTGGCTGATCGCAATCTCGGTGAGCGTGCTGATAGCAATAGCTGTTTTCTGGAGACCATTGGTGTTTGCATCTCTGGATAGCTCGGTTGCTGTTGCCAGGGGCGTGAAGGTGGATCTAATCGGATGGCTGTTTATGATCTTGCTGGGATTAGTCGTTGCAGCAGCGGTGCAAATCATTGGAGCCCTGCTGGTGCTTAGTTTGCTGGTTACACCAGCAGCCGCCGCCCTTAGGCTTTCTTCTTCTCAGTTCTGGGTGCCGGTTATGTCAATCGGAATTGCCATGATCAGTGTTGTTGGTGGAATTTTGTTGGCTCTGGGGGGAGGTTTGCCGATTAGTCCCTATGTCACCACCATTTCATTTTTGTTTTATTTGGTGGCAAGAATCTTGACCAGTAAAAGATTTGGGATAATTGGAGCTGGAGGCCGTAAATGACTGAACGTCGATCAACTTGGCAAAAAGCTGCCGTTAAGGACGCTTTGACCAAAGCCGATGTGTTCATTTCGGCACAGGATCTGCACAAGCATCTTTCTGGGGAAAATCAAAAAGTTGGCCTCACCACCGTTTATCGTGCATTGGCCGAATTGGCAGACACAGGTGAGGCCGATCAGCTGACCACTGCAGATGGCGAAATGCGCTACAGGGTCTGCCACTCACCCCAACACCATCACCACCTGAGCTGTCGAATTTGTGGCAAGGCGGTGGAAGTTAAGTTCGCCGCAACCGAGGGTTGGGCTGAAAGACTGGCCAGTGAGCACGGGTTTAGTGACGTCACGCACTCAATTGAGATTTTTGGAGTGTGTGCTGCCTGTGCAGAAAACTAACTGGGACTTGATTTAACCCACTGACACCTCCTAAACTTGCAGGGTTGAGTGGGCAAGAGCCCGACAATCCAATCGAATAACGGATTCATCAGCTTGCCCGCA
>CAJXMQ010000139.1 GCA_913056225.1 uncultured Micrococcales bacterium
AATGGGCAATCCATTTTCTGGAGTATCCGAGGTAAAGATTTCCTATCACCCCGGAAACACGGGTTATGAGCTACCTCAGTTACTGAATGTCCTCTGGGGAAATGTTTCAATTCTTGAGGGTGTTCGAATCACTGCTGTTGACTTCCCTGAATCAATTCTTAGCAAGTTCAAAGGTCCGAGGTTTGGGATTGAGGGCCTCAGAAAAATGCTAAATGCCCCAACCAGACCGCTTGCCTCAACTGCTTTGAAGCCAATGGGGTCCTCAAGTAAAGAACTAGCTCAGATGGCTTACACAATTGCCAAGGCCGGTTTTGACACAATCAAGGACGATCACTCTCTTGCAAATCAACCTTGGTCTCTCTGGAGGGAACGAGTTGGAGTGATTTCAGAGGCAGTCGCCAAGGCCAACGAGGAAACCGGTGGCAAGTGTCTATACGCCCCAAGCCTTAACTTGCCAGCGAATGAAATGCTTGATGCGGCGAAAGAAGCAAAAGGCATGGGCGCTACCTCGCTTCTAATTCTGCCGGGGATATCAGGATTCGATGTCATGCGGGCAATTGCTGAAGATGATGAGGTGGGGCTACCGATCATGGGACACCCAGCGATGCTCGGTAGTTTTTCAATAGGCAAAGAGCAAGGATTGAGTCATGGAATTCTTTTTGGCGAAATCATGCGAATTGCTGGAGCTGACATCGCGATTTTCCCAAACTTTGGCGGTCGTTTTTCATTCTCAGAACAACAGTGCTCAGAGATCATGGTCTCCGCCAGGAAAGAACTTGGACACATAAGGCCAAGTTGGATCTCACCTGCTGGGGGAATGCAGATAGATCGAATTGAAGAAATGGTCTCTTTCTACGGAAAAGACACTGCTTCATTGATTGGTGGTGCGTTGCACAGAGGGGATTTGTTTGAAAACTCCTACGCAATGGTTGAGAAGTTGCACTCGCTTAGCTAACGAGCGATAAGCTTTTCAATCACCTTGATATCTGCCTCCAGCCAATCAAGGTTGTGAAGGTTATCTATCTCTACCCAACGCATCTCATCGTGATCTGTTGATTCTGTTGGCATTGAATCTGATTCAACCAAAAAGCAGTCAAGCTCCACCTCCCACTCAGTGGTGACAGTTTTTGAGTTGTCAAAGTGAGTGAGACGGGTTATCTCGATGTTGAGTTCTTCCCTGATTTCTCTTTTTATTGCCTGTTCCGGAGTCTCCCCGGGTTCAATCTTTCCGCCTGGAAACTCCCATTTGCCGGCTGCTGGTTTATGTGCTGCACGCTTCATTGCAAGCACCTTGTTTTGCTCTGAAAAGATTGCTGCAACTATTTTTAGATTGTTCATTTTCTCCCTGTGGCAACACTAATGCCCTGATGTGTTTTCACACCATCAGCTAGGGCCAACCCTAAAGGTATTAACATCCGTTAACCTTTTCGATACTTAATTCTTGTATGTTTGAAAATGTGACCAAGCTAACGGAGTTGCTTTTAATTGAGCCAACTGCCGAGGATCACAAATACTCAAGGGGAGTGACAGGTTTCATCACTGGCTCAACTCGCTTCCCTGGAGCTGCATTACTGGGGGTCACTGCAGCAATCCAGAGTGGTTGTGGGTATGTTCGGTATTTGGGTAGTCAGCGGTTGATTGACTATGTCCTGTCTGTCAGGCCTGAAGTGGTTTGTGAAGATGGTGAAGCTCACGCATGGGTAATTGGAAGCGGAGTCTCCGAAGAAGATATGGTCAGGCTCTATGACGGGGCTAGCAAGTTTGGATCCAGTGTTCCCATGGTGGTTGATGCTGGAGCCATTTCATTTCTTTCAAGACAAAAACCATTAGCTGACTTTGTTTTGACGCCTCACTACAAAGAGGCACAAAAAGCCCTTGAGAAATTTGGCGATTACCGCTCTTTGGAGTCAATATCTGAAGACCCCGAATCAGCAGCCATGAAACTTGCTGAGTTCACAGGAGGGGTCGTGAACTTAAAAGCCAATGTTTCAGTGATTGTTGCAGCTGGTGAAAAGCCCTACGTTTCAGAACCTTTGAACACTTGGCTATCAACCGCTGGAACTGGAGATTTACTGGCTGGCATCACTGGAGCCCTCATTGCCCGTCACGTGAAGCAAATAGGAGTTCCGGACCAGAAGAGACTAATGCGCATAGCTGCTTTGGCTTTGGATGTTTTGTCTTTAGCTGCTGAAATTTCTTCTCGAAGGGGTGG
>CAJXMQ010000140.1 GCA_913056225.1 uncultured Micrococcales bacterium
TGAATAGACAGTTCCGTATTCACTTGAGTTTGTAATGCTCACAGCAGCCTGCTGAGATCTGTGCACAAAACCAAAATCAATTAGCTCTGGCTCTATTAGCTCTGGTGTTAGCTTTCCATCACCTTTGGGGATTTCAACATTCCACAGCTTGATGCCACCCATTTTTTCGGGAGCTCCACCCTCATCCAGGTTTAGATGACTGGTGGCTGCTGCAATTACAGCACCCCATCTGGGAATGGCTGCCTGCAGAGCCACGACATTGGCGCCGGTTCCGTTGAAAACAGGGAAGGCCACTGCGTTTTTGCCA
Organism: uncultured Micrococcales bacterium; assembly: GCA_913056225.1. GTDB lineage: Bacteria > Actinomycetota > Actinomycetes > Actinomycetales > Microbacteriaceae > CAJXVY01. Next base: position 308 of record CAJXMQ010000140.1, read on the forward strand.
AATAGTTTTTTGATTAGTTTTTGAAACTCAGCCGTCACCTCGTCGTCTCCGTAAGCAGACTGATGGCCAACATTGGCATCGCTGATTGCATTTAGAACGTATGGGTGAATTCCTGCATAGTTATCGCTTGCAAAGCCTCTTTTTGACACGTGTTCTAACCTAGTCCCTCCATCCTCCAACAACTAACTTTGTGTTGTTTGAGTGGTGTGAAAATATAAAAGTAAATTTACGAAATTTGTAAATTCAGTTTTACATTTTCCAGGAATATCCTCTGTTAGAGTTCATCGGTGACGACCAAGGGTTTAGCTTTATTTTTGCTCGCAGGGGTTATCTGGGGAGTTCCCTACTTCTTTACAGAATTCGCCCTGGAGAGCTTTTCAACACCCAGCATTATCTGGCTCAGGGTGACTATCGGAGCACTTGTTCTAATCCCAATCGCAATGCGCTCGGGGGCATTGAAAAAAGCCATCAAATACTGGCCCTGGGTGCTGGCCTTTGCAGCCATTGAGATGGTTGGACCTTGGTATTTGATCCCAGAGGCTCAGAGAAGTGTTTCCTCTGGTGTTGCATCACTGATCATCACAACAGTCCCGTTTTTTGGAATTCTGATTGTTGGTCTCAGGGGAGATAAATCTGTTTGGCACCCAAAGACCATTGCAGGTCTTGCCATTGGCGGACTGGGTGTGATTGGACTGATTGGAATCGATGTCTTCAGAGATAACCTGGAGCTACTTCCAATTTTGATGCTTCTAGTTTCAGCCCTTGGTTATGCGATTGCGCCAATCATTGTCTCTGACAAGCTCAATGATGTTCCAATGTTTGCCGTCATCGCTCTAGCCCTTGGCATGGTGAGTGTCATCTACGCAGTCCCCGCCTGGACAACTTTGCCAACAGAGATGCCAGAGGCATCTTTGGAATCTTGGCTTGGAGTGCTCTCACTGGGGGTCATAACAACAGCAATTGCCTTTGTGGTGTTTTTTACTCTCATCAAAGAAATTGGCCCTGCAAGGGCTGAATTGATTGTCTTTGTAAACGTTGCGGTTGCGGTTGGATTGGGTGTAGTTGTGTTGCAAGAGCCGTTTACTATTGGAATGATGGTGGGTTTCCCACTGATTATCTTTGGAAGCTATCTAGCAATCAAGCAGCGCCAGCAATACATCCGCAAGTCAAAGCGAACCCTTGGGGCTAGTTCTTAGTCAAGCCTTGCAAGGGTCTCAGGATCTGGAGCGTATTCAAACTCGCCTTCCCAACCACCTGTGTTTGATTGACCTGAAACAATCAAATTGTTTTCAATAAACACGGTGAAATCCCCATACTCAGGGTGAGTAAGACTGATTGAGTTTTCTCCCTCTTCAATCACAGTGTCTTCTTCTTCAAGCATGAGCTTCGCTGAGACCACTGTAAAAAGCTGCAGGTTGTCTCTGGAGATGTCCAAGATGTCATCAAAGGTTTCGTTATAAAGCCCTGCCCTGAAATCACTGTCTGGGTTAGCTGTGAGGATATAGCTATCCCCAGCAGACTCCACTCGTTCAGTCATGCCCTGATCTAAAAACTCTTGGTAGCTAAGTTCAATGATTTCCTGGTAGCTCAAATCCTCCTGGGCGTCTGGTGTTTGTTCACCGGAGTTTGTTTCGGCAGGTGAAGAGGTGGCATTTTCCTCAACAGGTGCGGAGGCGCAGCTAGTCAAAAGCGCCAGAACGGAAATGGATAACAGAAGTCGAATCACCCCCTAATCATTTCACAAAGTTCGCACAGGTCCTAGCAGGCGTGTCTGGGTAGACTAAAGAAATGCCCAAAGCTCCAGAAATAGTCGTATGCAGTTTCTACACCCCAGATAAGTACTACGCATCACATGCCAAGAGGCTCA
>CAJXMQ010000141.1 GCA_913056225.1 uncultured Micrococcales bacterium
CGCCTCCTGGCCTTGAGGCCAATCTAAATAGCAGAGTGGTTATTGTTGCCTGATCACCAGTTGCCAAAAACGATGCGGCCGAGAACTCGCCAAGGGAGATAAGCCCAATGAAAGCCAAAACGTTTCTCCAAGCCGGGGCAATAATCGGAAGCTCCACCAAGCGGAGTGATTGAAAACCTCCCGCTCCATCCAGTTCAGCGCTCTCAGTCAACTCTCTCGGTATTGACCCAAAAGCGCTCTGCAATAAACGGATTGCCAGAGGAAGGGCAATTACCACCTGGGATAAAGGAACAATCAACCAGCTAGATCTCAGATCAGACAAAATAGGAATTCCTGCAAAGCCCACCAGGTATCCAAGGCCAATAACAACTGCGGATATGCCAAGGGGCAACAAAAACGGAATTGCTAACCAGGGGCGATCTTTGCTAGCCCTTGCAACCAGCATCGCTATCAGCATGGCAAGGATGGTTGCCACCAGCATGTTTCTAAGCGAGTTTCCGCTGGCCTCCAGGACGCTGATGTTCAGAAGGTTCCTGGTTCCCTCGCCTGAGAGGTTGATGAAGTTCTGAAACGACAATGCCCCGTCAAACAAAAACGCCTTAACAAAGATCGAGAAGGTTGGAATTACATAAAGAACAAAAATCAAAATGAAACTAAATGCCAAAACCGGCATATCTGATTTTCTAAGTTTTTGAACTATGCCAATATCGGAATCTATACCGATGTTGCCAAGTCGAATAGAGACCGCAAAGGCAATGATAGTTATCAATGTTTGCACAAATGCCAGCCTGCTGGCCTCGGCGATGTCTAAGTTTCGCAAGGCTTCGGTAAAGATTTCTGTCTCAATGGTTTCGATTGACCCAGCACCCAGCAATCGAATGATTCCAAAGCTTGTCACCGAATACAAAAACACCAAGACCCCGCTGGCAGCAATTGTGGTTCTCAGCTGAGGATAAACAACTTCAATCCAAAGCCTGAGGCCAGTAGCGCCATCCAGCTGCGCAGCTTCGATTTGGGATTCATCGATTCCTGCCATTCGGGAACCAACTGCTCGAATGATTAACCCCATGTTCAAAAACACATGAGCTACCAGGATGCCAATTACACCCGAGGTGAAGCCATCGAAGTTATCCCTAAAAAATCTTTGGTAATCATCCAGGGCAATCGCAACAACAACCGTGGGCATTAGAAACGGAACCGCTATGAAAGCTTGTAGGAATCTAGATCCAAAAAACTTTCTGCGATACATGACTGTCGCCAGTGGTAAAGCTAGGACGATTGAGATGACCATGGAGGCCAAGGCCTGAAAAATGGTGAAGGCAATGGCTGGATTAGAGGAAAAACCAATGCCCTGGATCACCACTCTGCCAACAGGCAGGTAGAAACCAAGCGCTATGAAAAGGCTTGGGATGATCCAGGGCAGTGGAGATTTATTCAAATATTGATTCCCATGTTTCTAATATCTCTGATCTTCTCTGGTTCAGATCAGGTAGGTCAACGGTGGTCTTAGCTGGAGTTGCGAACTCTGACCAAGATTCGGGAAGCTCAACATCAGTTGTTGGATACACAAACATCAACTCAGGAATCGCAGACTGAAATTGCTCACCCAGCATGAACTGAATCAATTCCTCGGCACCTGTTGGGTTTTCGGAGTTTGCCAGCACCCCAGCAAACTCAGTCTGGCGGAAGCAATCATCCAGCAGTGCTGCAGTTTGTGATTCACCGTTGTCTCTAACCTCTGCTGAAGGTGATGATGCATAACTCAAAACGATTGGGTAGTCCCCTTCTCCGCTGGATCCGGAGAACTCAGTGAAGTAGGCGTCCTCCCAACCAGAGGTGACCAAAACGTCATTGGCTTTCAGTTGTTGCCAATAGCTTGGGTAGTCATCTCCCAACGCTGCAACAGTTGACGCCAGGAAGGCAAGACCCGGTGAGCTGCTCTTGGGGTTAGTAATAACAGTTAGCCCCTTATAGGTCTCATCGGTAAGTTGCTTCCACGAGGTGGGCGGGGTGATGCCTGCATCTTGGAAGTAATAGCGGTCATAGTTGAAGCAAACATCGCTGTAATCAATTGCTGTGAAATCCCCCTCAACGATGTTGTT
>CAJXMQ010000142.1 GCA_913056225.1 uncultured Micrococcales bacterium
GTGGGGGACGGGGTAAGCGTGATTATCGGAGATTTTTCGCCGGACAAATGGACTCCTTATTTTCCCGGTGCAAGATTTTCATCAGCGGAAACTTCATTGTTGCTCGGCCTTAGCTAACGAGTATATACACGCTTCGTAAGTTAGTGGTTGTCTGAAGAGAGTTCGTTTGGCTCTTCCGGATCGATCTCTGCGGTTAGTTCAGGTTTGCTGAAATTTGCAGTTGCCTGCTCAATCTCTTCAACCAGTGGAATTTCTCTCCCGGAGCTTAGAGACTCTCGGCTTCGCTCGTTGACCTGCCTGGTGGCGGTGAGCATGTTTCTCTCCAAAGATGAGGCGAATGCGTTGTAGGCGCTGACAGAGCTGTTTAGTTCCTTGCCCAATTTTTCGGCGTGCTCTGCTACCACTCGAACCGTTCTATAAAGCTTTGAGCCAAGATCCAATACCTCTTGGATTGTCTCCTCGGCAGCCTGCTGCCTCCAGGCGTAGCTAATGGTCTTAATCGAAGAGTAAAAACTGACCGGGGAGACAACCGCCACCCGCTTTTCAAAGGCATCTTCTAATAAACCAGGGTCAATTTCCAACGTGGCCGATAGTAGCGATTCACTAGGCATGAACATGATTGTGAATTCAGGGGACTCTGGCAGTCCAGAGTAGTAATCCTTTTTGCTGATTTCATCGATTCTTGCCTTGACGTCTTTAGCGCTCTGTTTCAAAAGCTTGTCTCTCTGCGCAAGCTCTGCTTCATCGGATAGCTCATTAATCTCAAATGCTCGCTGATAGTTGGTGAAGGGCACTTTTGAATCCACCGCGACATACTTGCCATCTGGCATGTGGATCACAACATCTGGCTTGATGGTTTTCCCCTCGTCGTTTTCTGAGCTGTACTGCTCATAAAAATCAACGTGTTTTACCATTCCGGTTTGCTCCAGCAGTCTCCTTAGAGTCAATTCACCCCACTGGCCTCTGACCTGGTTATTACTCATGGCGCCTGCCAACACTCGGGTGGTGTTTTGAAGCTCCTGCTGCGCGGATTGAGAGGTGCGCAACTGTTCCTTGATGGTCGTGAACTGCTCTGTGCGTTCGCGCTCTAGTTCGCTTACAACCTTTTGCATCTGATCAAGACGGTCTTTGACTGGAGCGAGTTCTGTCAAAACCTTGTTTTGCTCCTGCTCCCGCCTACGAGCTTCCTCTTGCTGGCTCTGTGCTTGCGCAAGTTGTTCGCGCAGAGAGACCTCATTGGCTTTCGCAGTCGCCAGTTCGATTGCTATTTGCCCAGCATCTTTTTTTCTAAAGACAAAAAAGCCAATACCCAGCCCAATTGTTAGTCCAACCGCCAAACCCACTAATACCGATAGAAAATCCATGCTCTAACTATCGCAGTCACCACCTACATTTAGTTTTAGAACACAGTTTTTGGCTTTTCTGATGTTTTCAACATCAGTTCATCAAGTGTTTCCACTTCATGCCGATTTGCCATGTGAACAACAATTCGTGCACACGCGTCACTGTCAGCCAGTGCATCGTGATGATTGAACTCCTCATGACCTATGGCGTAGGCAACCGAGTTCAATCGGTATGAATCCAGGTTGTAAGTTTTTCTAGACATCCGTAGCGAGCATGCGTAACTGTAGTTGGGCAAATCAAAATTGATGGCTTGAGCGCTGGCACGCAGCACTCCGATGTCGAAACCTGCATTGTGTGCAATCAGCGTGTCGGTTTCTGCAAACAGCAATAGCTCAATCAAAGCCTCTTCCCAGCTCGGTGCGTCCATCACCATTTCTGGGGTGATGCCATGAACTCCAATATTGCCCGCACTGAAGTAATCATTGGGGAAGGGGGGCTTGAATAGCATCGAGAGGCTCTCAACGATTTCACCATCTCTTACCCTCACCATGCCAACCGAACAGGGAGAGGCGGGGGAGCGATTTGCTGTCTCAAAATCGATTGCGGTGAAATCTATTGCCATGACATCCATTAAACTTCACGAGTGGCTCTAACTATTGGAATTGTCGGATTACCGAATGTCGGAAAGTCGAC